>JAFNQK010000067.1 GCA_017386165.1 Treponema sp. | reverse complement strand
GGCGAGATGAACGAAGTAATTTTCCGCCTATTTCCGGCAGATTCCGTTTCTGTAAATAAATACTTTGAATCTCCAAGCGGATATGATGTTATAAAACAGATGGTTGTACCATCAATCGTAAAACAGCCGAAAAACACTTTACCGATTTACAATAACACTTCCGCCATTGCTAAAATCATTCAGGATTCCGGCGTCGATTTATCCGAATTTAACGAATGTCTGGGAGAAAACGAATCCATTGATTGGTTCAGTTTTTATCCCCAGGGCTACAGAAATTTTATTGGTGGCCGCATTGTAAATAAAACCGCAAAGGAAAAAGGCTACACCGAAGTTTCTGAATACAGCGTTAACACCGCATACGGAAAAGAAAACAGCATTGAAACTCTGGATAAGGCCTTCCGCCCGGGAACTTTCATCCGCACAAAAGGATACTCTGAAAACGGTGACGGCGGAGAAGCCCTTTACGAAATCTCCAGCACAAATCCGAAAATTCCAATTAATCGTGCCGGAAACAGAAATTTCAGTTCCCTAAAAACTGCTGCCGGTCAGTGGTGCCTTTTACGGCCGGAAGACCACAAACTGAACTTAAAGCAGCTTGGGGGCGGAAACTGCTGGCAGGTAAAAAGCAGCAGAATCCGTGAATGGCTTGCGCTGTCGCCGGAAGAACGCCTCCAAAACGACGACGGCGCCAGAATTATGGAAGCAATCCATCTTCTGCAGGAATCCCGCCTTGTGGAGGTCGAAGTAAACGGAAAAGCCGCAAAGGTTGAGGACTATTCTGTTCCAATCGAACTTTATATTCCCCGGGGACAGTACCGGGTTTCTACTCAGATAAATATTCTTGTTCCGAATTTTAAGATGCAGGGCGAAACTAAAACCCGTCACCTTAAGTTGAATGAAATTGACGATTTTGAACGGAGCTTTGCCCTGGGAGACGAAAGCGGTTCTTCCTCTTTCAGTGGTTCTGTTCTGTACACGGATAACGGTTCCGGCTGCTCTCACTTAAACATTTACGGCCCCAGCTACGATGTTCTTGTTGAAGGCCTTACTTTTGAAAGCCGCGAGACCGACAGTAAGCGCACCTTCTGGTTTGTAGACAAAAACGGAAACGGCATCCCTTCTGATGACGAAGACGAACGCTATTTTACTCCTCATTCAGGATGCGCCGTGTGGATGGCGGACCAGCAGTGGTACAGCCGTGAAATTATGATTAGTCAGTGCCACGACATCATCATACGAAACTGCGAGTTCATCATCACAAGTCATATCCGGGACCAGGCGGTTTATCCCGCTGACCCAAGTTCCCGTGCAGACATGCTGGATTTTGGCGGCGCTTACGGTGAATACATTGACTCAGAAAAAAATGTTAGCAAGTATCAGGCAAATCCTTATGTTGAAAGATGCGACCTTCACACGGACAAGCAGTACACCAATGTAAGCCTTTATTCCGGCTGGCAGAATATTACCGTGGACGACTGCCTTATGTACAACATGGCGGGCGTTTTCCGCGGCGCAAACCTGGGCTATCTGGATTATTACAGCGAGGAATGTGCAAACGGAACGGTTTCAAACTGTACCCTCTTCCACAACTGCCACGACGAACAGATTGGTATTTTCACCCTGCAGGAATCCAACGCCGCCTTTAAGGCTTCGGAATGTATAAACGGCGTAAATTTCCTGAACAACCGTGTCTATTCAATGCGGGATGAACATGTTGATAAAATCAAGACCCGCGTAATGGTTTTCACAGTAGGTTATCCTACCAGCAAGAACATTACCGATGTCCGAATCCAGGGAAATTATTTTTACGCAAAGAACCTGCCTTCAAAGCTTTTTACTTTTGGAGGAGCTGTAAGTCAGGGAAGAAATGAAACTCTGATTGAAAATAACACTTTCGAACTGGAAGGCTACTCCAGTTACTATCTTTTTGAAACAATGCTTTCGTACATAAAAATCCGCAACAACACCTTCAATTACAATCCGAATCCCGACGGAACGGGAACCACCGGCGGAGTTATTGCAGATGTCCGCTTTGTAGACAAAAATACTCCGTACGAAGTTGAATTCAGCGGTAACACAATTAATGTAAACGGAAACTTTGGAAGCCGTGCCTTCTCCGGAGAACGGGAAACCACCGGCAAATTTTGCAACAACACCTTCAATATAAGCGGATACTGCGGAACCGTGTGTGATAGCGCACGCATTGCCAGAAATAATGTGGTAAACGCCGGCGGAAAAATCTACGGCTTTTACGAAACCCGTGGCGAGTACAACGGCGAAATCCTGATTGACGGAAACATCCTGAACAGCGATTTTGACGACAGCGGCGACAGCTATAAACCGAACGAAGAAGGCTCCCTATATCATAGTGGCCGCCAGGGCTACACTTTTGTAAATGTCAGTGGAAATTTACATGGTGAAGGAAACATCGTGATTTCCAACAACAAAATAAACTGTACAAAATGCACCACCCGGAACAAGCATTTTATCCGCTATGTAAAAGATGAGAACACGAACTTTACGGTTCTTGCAAAAAATAACATGCTGGGAAAATTCAAATGGCTCCGGGGTGTTAAGGACGATGACACAGGAAAGTTCATTACCTGGGAAAACAACCGGGACGAAAAGGGAACGGTTCTTAAGAAGGAAGACTGGTATGTAAACCTTCTCAACTATGAGGACACGGAATAGAGCTTTTGTTCCGCTCTGACTTGCGCTGACTTTTCCTCCAGACAGGGCGGAACATTTTTTTAAGCTTCAGAACGAAAATCACAGTTTCGGGACCTGTAAATATCCCCTACTTCTTCCCTCTCATCTTCTTGTACTGCAGCGGCGAAAATTTGTAGTTTTCCTTAAATGCCCTTATGAAGTAGGAGATGTTTTCAAATCCGCATTTCTGGGCAATTTCCAGAACCTGAAGATCCGTTCCTAAAAGCATAACCCGGGCATTTTCAAGGCGGGTCATCTTAAGGAAGTTGGTAAAACTGGTTCCCGTCACCTTCTTAAAAATGGACATAAAATAGCTTTCACTGTAATTGATGAGACTAGCCGCCTCCTCCACGGAAATGTCCCGCCCGTAATTTTCCTTAACCAGCTTGAACACAGGAAGCAGCCGTTTTACCGCAATTTCCGCCGTTTCAAGATGTGTGTCTTTAGGAAGAGAAATGCCCTGCATAACGGAAAGGATTTTATACAATTCTGATTTGATAAGAAGCGGAAGAGTAAGAACGTCGTGCCGCGTATCGAAAAGCACCTTTATGGAGCTCTTCAAGGTCTCGTTGATTTCAGAGCCTTTGGGAAAATAGTAAGGAACCACAACGGAATCCGTAAAATAATGGGAGAAAAACTTCTCGTAGATTTCCGAATCAGGACTTTCCAAAAGGTTCAGGGAAAACACGATGTTGGTGTAATGACAGGTGTCCGTTCCCTTCTGATAAAACCCGTGAATTTTTCCAGGCGGAATTACAACAATATCCCCTTCACTGCAGGTATAATGTCCCCCCTGAATCACAACGCTCAAAGTTCCTTCAAGTATGTAGACAACCTCAAATTCATCATGATAATGCATTGGGAAAAATGGAAAAGTCTCCGGAATTCTGCACCGGTAGACTTCGTAGGGGAAATTTATCAAACCATGTCGTTTTGTTTCTTTGATTGCGTTGTTATAAAGCTGACTCATTACCTTTGATTAGTATAACATATTTTGCTAGCGCCGTCCAACTTACATACCTGGCTTACATACCTGGCTCCAGGCTAAATCCCCAGCCCCCGAAGCCCCTCATCCTTCGTGATATTCACCAGGGTTTCTGCCATGTCCTCGTCGGTGGACCAGATGTCGGGATAAATTCCGTTTCCTTCTCCGTGCCAGGAATCCAGGCGTTCCATGAATGGACTGCAGACTGAGGTGGGGATGTGGAAGCTCAGTTCGGAATTCGGAAGATAAAAATCCGTGGTAGCGCCGTATTCGATGCAGCCGCCGGAATTTTCGCCCACCAGAATCACCTTCTCCTTCCCAAAAAACTCTTTTGCAAGGAGACATATTTCTTCCGATGCGCTGCAGGAATTTCTATCCAGAAGAATAATTATCCGTCCATTGAAAGCGCTCTTGTAATTCTCATAAGCGGCATTAAGCGCCGCTTTTTTTGAACTTCCGGCGGGTTCTTCACAAGAGTAAAGCTTACTCCAGATTTTTTCAGGAGATTTTTCCTGCTTTTTGAGCATCGCCGAATAGTTTTTCAAATCCTGCCTGTCGACTTCAATCATCTTTTCATTTTTTTCTTTTTTGTAGAGCTTTATTCCGTAATTCAAATCATACATGTCTTTGGCAACAGCATAAGAAAAAAGGCGGAAACAGCCGTCATAAATCTCTTCCAACTTTCTTGAATAGATGTAGTTCGCAATGTCCTTTTGCGCCTTATTTTCATAAATTGAATCATTAAAATAGAAGCTTCCGATAAAGCCGTCTTCATAACTGTGACTTCCGCCCTGATTTGTGCGAAGATCAAGAATCACATTGGGCATTGAACGGTAACGGCTTCCGGCGGAGCAGAATTTTTCAAAGGTTTTCTCGCTGGCCTTTGTATTCATGTCAAGGAAGCTTTCAAGACGAATGTAAGCCGAAAAAGCCGTGGTTTTCTCTTTTAAATAGGGAAATCCGCTGGGATTATTCACAGGATAATTTTTTACCGGAATCTCCATGGTTTTTCCGCCGTCCTTTCCGCCAGTCGTTCCACCGGTTTTTACGCTGATTTTCTGCACCGGCTCAACGGAAAGAACTCCCGCGCGGTAAGACAAAACCCCTTCCCTATAGTATGGAAAAAGCTGAACTTCAGGATTTTCTGAATTATCTGAAAGAAAGGAAGCCTTTTTCTCCGCCTCCACAAAATAATCCGATAGGTAAGCGTTTTTGTGCTCTGAAAAACCCAGCCACTGGGAAGGAAAGTTTCCCGTATAAATCTGAAAATGCGAATCGATTACCTTTCCCCTCAGTTCCTCCTGAATGGCCTTTGCAAAATCCCGGGAATAAATAGTCTCACTACCCTTAAACTTTTCAAGAATATTTTCAGTAGATTTTTCCAGATCCAGCCCGCGCCCAACAGCAATTTCGTAGCCGCCGTAGCTTGTTTTTAAAAGATAAAAGAGGTTTTCAAGATCTTCCTTCATTTCAGAATAGGAAATCTCGCCCTTATATTTGTACGGATTCGGATGAAAATAATTCGCCGAAGAATAAACCGCCCGTTTTTCGATGGGCTCCGCTTTTATGAAGGACTTTTCAAGCTTCGGCACAGCATAAAGACCGGAAAGCGCCGCGGATTTCCCGAAAGGCGCCACCCACAATCCCGCAAATAATCCCGCCAGTGCCACCCGTTTTGCTTTTTTCTGAATGGCTTTAACTAATATGAATACTCTCTGAAACATTTTTACCTACCAGCTTTATTATCCATTTAATAAAATTAAATTTCAAGCAAGATTACCTAAGTTCTTCTTAAAAGGTGTAAAAGTATCTTCCTGCCACCCAGTTCCAAGCGCCGGTATGGAGTAATGGGCGAAGTGATATCTAGTTCCGATGAAATTTGTTCAGCAGTGATAAAAGGATTGTTTTTCATCATAAAATCCGTCCCGTACAAAGAAACGGCTTATGAAATATGAATAATCATGAAGGAAAAATTTATTAAAAACTGCTTATCTTATCGCAAACTGTTTCAATTCCGAATCAGACATAAGGGGTATACTTTTGTTGTTTGCCTTCGCATACTTTGCAAGAGAGCGCAAATCAATTCCTAAAGCAGGTTTTGTTGAGTATGGATTTACAGTTTTAATAAATTCCTGTGCCATTTTGTCTTTTTCAGCACTTTCATCTACATCAAAGTTCTTCATCAGACCATTCATATTTGTAAACCTCCATAATCTTTTTTGCACTTTCCTCTTCAATAACAAAATGGAAAGGATGCATAATACCTACGACTATTGCATCAAACATGTCAACATAATGCTGCAATATATCCTTATCCATTGCAATAGCATGAACAACACCACCATGCCCGCGCTTCTCAGAAATATTCATAGCGATTGCAAACAAATGACCGCCAACACCTTCATATTGTTTTGAACCATTTCTCCAGATATTGTTAGCAGGAGAAGTTGAAGCCCAATTAATATACACAGCGTTACTTTCCTTATCATCTTTAAGAGCTATCAACCCCTGTATGTCAACTGATCCCTTTAATACAAGAGCATAAATTTCCGTTTCATCATCAAACTTACTCCAGTCCACATACCAGCCAGTCTTTTCATTAAATTTTGAAAGAAAACTCTTCCGCTTAACACGCACTACTTCTGTTTCAACAATATCACCTGTCAAAACATTTTTGAGACACGGAGTCAGACTGTCAATCAGAAACGGAATCATTTCAAACCTCTATATTATTATAGCATATAATAGTATTTCTGTCATTTTATGTTTGGTACACAGGATTTATCACAGACTTCTTATCTGGGGTCGGGCTTTTCAGGGCTCCGGCTTTCGCCTTCGACCGTCCGCTTTCGGCATTAGCCTTCAGCGTCCGTTCCGCTTCGGCTTGCTCAAGCAAGCCTCGCGGCCCTTACAATCCCTTGCCTAAGAGAATGTGCTAATATAACAAAATATTATTATTTTCTTTTCCAAAATAGGGTAATTTTTTAGAAGTTTATCCATATAAATAGGTAAAGACTAAATTTAATGGAGAAACTGAAATGGCTGTAAAAAAATTTGAAGACCTGGAATTCTCGGACGATTATATGTTCAAGAAAGTAATGATGGATGAAGAAATCTGCAAGGGCGTAATTGAACGCCTGCTTCATGTTCAGGTAGACCACCTTGATTACCCGGAAGTTGAAAAGCAGCTGAACCCCTATTACGGTACCAAAGGCATCCGCCTTGACGTCTATGTCAAAGATTCCGACCGTATTTTCGATTTGGAGATTCAGTCCTATAAAGAAAACGCCCTTGGTGAACGAACACGCTTCTATCAGTCCCTTTTAGACACAGACAGTTTAATGAAAGGAAGCACCTATGATGAACTAAAAGAAAGCTACATCGTTTTTATCTGCCTTGAAAATCCATTCGACAACCTGAAAGAAGAAGACCTTATTCCCCGATACGAGTTCGTTTCACTTTGTAAAGAAAAGCCTTCCATCAGACTTAATGACAAATCTACAAAAGTAATTTATAATGCAAGCAGATATAAAAAGGAAAAAGATCCCGTTGTAAGAGCTTTCCTAAAATTCGTGTACGAAAATAAATCTGAAGATAGTTTTACAAAAAACATACAAAACCGTGTAGATGATGTAAAGCGGGCAGAAATAAACAAGGAGGAGTATCTGAACATGAATATTCATGACTACGATGTACTGCGCAGAGGCCGTGATGAAGGTATTGCCATCGGTATTGAACGCGGCAAAGATGAATCAAGGCTCGAAACCGCAAAAAAATTACTCCAGATGAATGTCTGCACAATCGAACAGATTGCTTCTGCCACAGAACTTTCCATTGAAGAAGTAAAAGCCCTTGCGGAAGAAGCAAAAAGTAATTAGTTGTATAAAACCAGGCTACTTCATATACACCTGAAAACCTTTATTTTTATTAAAACTTCATAAGATTAATTATAGCACCTAAATGGGAGAAAAAAAAATATCTGCGGTGGGAAAGAATATTTTACTACACTTTGGCAATTTTTCTATTTTTTGCCAATATGTAGGTCGTATCGAAACCTCCGATTTTTTTTATCTCTAATTCTTCCTACTGACGCTCATGCCGTCGCCGATTGGATAAAAAGTCGTAGTAAATTCTGTATTTGCCTTAAGAAAATCGATATATTTTCGTATCTTTTTAACCAGCTTTATGGTGCTGTAATTATGAGTAAGGCTCAAATCTTCGACCATGCCGTGAAAACTCAAATTGTCGCTGATGATAACTCCGCCTGGAGCAAGGCTGTTCTTAAATCGTTCAAAAAACTTGATGTACTGAGCTTTTGCAGCATCGATAAAAATCAAATCAAACTCCCCACTTATGTCTGTTGTAAGGGCATCCCCTAGATAAACGGTGATTCTGTCCATTAAATCAAGCTTGTTTATATTTTTAACGGCCTCGGTATATCGTTCAAGGTCAATTTCGATTGTACTTACAAAAACGTCATCTGCAACCTGGGCAAATTCAATTGCAGAATACCCAATGGCAGTTCCGATTTCCAAAACCCGCTTAACATTGTGTTCTCTGATGTAATCGCAGATAAAATTAATTCCGTCATCCTTTAAAATTGGTACGGCATTTGTCTTGGCAAATCGCTTGATTGAAGTAATCGGTTCCATAATTATCTATTATATAAAAAATTGCTTTTTTAGTCATTTGTTATTACAATTATATATAATATGGAAAGAGAATTTTCATACGGACACTTTGAATCCGCAAAACAGAAAAAAAAGAAACCATCCTCAGCCTTTCAAGAAGTGACCTTCGACTTTAACGATGAAAATTCGTCATATAATTCTTCTCTTGTCAAAAAAATGAAAGAAGATTTAAAAAAAGAAAAAGAAAATATCAAGGAAAAAGAGAAGAAGCAGAAACAGCAGGAAAAACTAAGGGCAAAACAGGCAAAAAAAGCAGCAAAAATCCGTCGTCCAATCGGTGTAAAGCTTATTTTGATTACAAGTTTTTTGGTTATTACAGCTCTTGGAGGAGTTACCTTTCTTGTTTCCTACTTTATCACCCAGGATATCCGTACCAATGCAGAAGACAACAACCTTGCAATCAACAGCCGTACTGCTTCTGACACCGAAAACCGCATAAATTCTCTAACCTCGGCAGTGGGAACCTTTATCGATTTGATGCACACCGCCGGCGAAAACAAAACCGAACTCAAAAATCTAGAAAATGTATTCTACAGCCACAACAAATCAATATCTGCGATGTACTTTCCTGATACAAACAGAGTTTTTATTAATACACAGTTCTTTATTTCAAGAGAATTGAATCCGGATTCAGCAAAAACCTATTTCTATCAGGAAACAGAATCTATCGACAGCGCAAAAAACGGTGCATTCGAGCTTCAGAATGCTTCGATGTATTTTAAGATTCCGATGATGGCGGTGACCTACCCCCTCAATTCAAACGGAAAAGACAGTGTCGTAGCAGTTTTGTATTCAACAGAAGAACTCTGCGACAGTTTTACCAGCGGCAGCGTAAACAAGTCCTTCTTTGTAAATAACAAGGGCCAGATAATCGTTCACAATGATTATGAACTGATGATGTCCGCCCAGGATGAATCAAACAATCGAATCGTAAAAGAATTAAAAGAAAGCACTGTAAATAACCGCCAGATTCGTTATAAGGACGAACAGGGAAAAGAACTTATCGGCGCCTTTAGAAAGCTCTCCTGCGGAAACGGAGCCGTAATTACAACCGTAGAAACCGCAATCATTCTTGAAGGTATCAATGCCACTACTCGCCGAAATATCTACATCACAATAGCGATTCTTGCAATTTCTATTATGATTATTTATTTCTTTGCTCAGTCCCTCAGTGTTCCTCTAAAGCAGCTGACTGCAATCGTAAATGAAATTAACAAGGGTAATTTTAATACAAAGCTCTTTGCCGACCTTAATACTCACCGCAAAGACGAAATCGGTGTCCTTGCCAAAAGTACCCGAAACGAACGAGAAATCCTCAACACCTTTTCAAAAATGACCAACAAGGGCGTTACCCAGGCTATCATCAAAAAGGAAATCGACTTTAAGCCGCACTTAAAGGACATCACAATCTTCTTTAGCGATATCCGTGGCTTTACAGCTATTTCCGACGGCTTTAAAAACCGTTTTGGAGAACGCTCTGCCGAAGAAATCATCGGATTCTTAAACGACTACATGAGCCGAATGGTATCCTGTATCACTCGTACAGGGGGTACAGTAGACAAGTTTGAAGGAGATGCCATCATGGCGGCATGGGGTGTTCTCCGTCAGAACAGTCTGGACTGGGAAAATCTCCCCAAGACAAGCGTTACTCGCGCCCTCAAAAAAGAAGAACACGACAAATACGTTGAACAGGATGCCTTAAGTGCTATAACTTGTTGTATGGCAATGAGATACGCTCTTATGAAATACAACAAGGATGCCGAAGCCTTTACTAAAAAACATCAGAACGAACCGCTTGCAAAATACAAGCCTCATATCCGTATCGGTGCGGGGTTAAACTCCGGTCGCGCCACAGTCGGTTTTATGGGTTCTTACGACAAGATGGAATACACTTCTATCGGTGATGCTGTAAACTTTGCCAGCCGAACAGAAGCCAGTAACAAGCCGTGTGGAACCGACACCCTCATCACTCAGGATACCTACGACATTCTCAAAAAGAAATACATACGCTGCAAAGAAAACAATTTTACAATTCAGCCTCAATACAAAAAGAATGAAATAATTGTTGAGCAAATTCCTGTTGAATTTGAAGTAAAAGGAAAAGGAAAACAGCACTTTTACGGCGTAGTAAATATGCCGGGCTTTAACCTTAAACAGTTCTTTGCAAATGATCCTTTGTTTGAAATTGACCCTGACTGCGAAAAGGCAATCGGGCCAAAAGGTCCTAAAACGCTTTCCGAAGTACGCCTGATGCTCGGAATCCCAGAGCCAGAATTTGGCAAGGTGAACCTAGATGCAGAAGAAAACAAGATTCAAATCGCCAGCTCGTGATTTTGCAGTTGTAATCCTGGGTCTTGCCGTTGCCATTTCATTTCTTTTTTTGTTCTGGAAAGACTTGAACGCCACTTCTGTAAGAACCGATAAAAAGCAGATTGCAACAATTACATTCAAGAACAAAATCGCACAGCGAAAATTCAGTGACCGCGTTGTTTGGGAACGACTTTCCAACAGTTCACCATTGTATGACGGGGATGTTATCCGCACCGCAAATCTCGCCCAGGCAATTATTACTTTTCACGATGGCACTACCCTGGATTTGTCCGAAAACACCATGCTTCAGATTTATTTTTCTGAATATGAAGGTCTTCAGATTTTTGTAGACGGCGGTGACATCCAGCTGGATGCGGCAAAAAATGCCAATGTAGCCGTAAAACTCGACGACGGATCTGTTGTAAATGTGGATGCAGGTTCTTCTTTGATTGCAAAAGCCGAGCCTCAGGGCGTTAAAACCATCGAAGTCAAAACCGGAAATGCAAAAATCACCACCGAAATCGGAAAAACCGCAAGTCTTTCTCTCGGTCAGTCTGCAAATATCGAAAAATCAGGCAATATTGAACGAAATCCTATCACAGTCACATCAATTCCACGGGATTTGCGCCTATTAAATGTTACAGACAAACCTCTGGACATCAATCTTGAATGGAAAATGAACGATGATAAATCCCAGTTCATTACAATAGAAACCTCCGATGACAAGGATTTTTCTGCGATTACAGCCACAAAACGCATAAGAAGCACAGAAAAGCACACTTTATCCATTGATCAGGGTACCGTGTGGTGGCGCCTTTATTCTGATGAAAACAAAAAATCCCCGGTAATCGGTAAAATCGCCGTTCAGAAAGTGCCTCCTGTAAAAAAACTGGCACCTTCTTCAAACGGACAGTTCTCCTATCGAGTCACTCCGCCGGCTATAAGCTTCCGCTGGGACGCAAATGAACTTGCTAATCACTACAAACTCACAGTTTCTTCTACTCCGGACATGAAAAATCCTATTGTAGAACGCAAAATCGAAAACTCAAATATTGCCATCGTAACTGATTTACGGGAAGGTACCTGGTGGTGGCAGATTTCTCCATACTATATACCTAACAACTTAGGTTATATAATTTCAGAAAAACCTTCCTCTTTCACGATTATTAAAAACTCACAAATAAAGAAGCCGAGTCTTACCGTCCCTCAGGACAAGGCTGAAATTGTATACAAGGAAAATATTCCTTTGCAGCTGATGTGGAAAAGTGACCTGAACGATTGTACCTATGTCGTTCATATCGCAAAAGATTCTGCCTTTAAGAACGAAATCTTTACAAAAGAAACCACATCGACAAGTTTTAATCAGGATTTTGCCCCGACAGACTTAAAGGACGGCATCTATTTCTGGAAAATCGTCCGAAAATCCCAGGAAAAAGACGATCTCACCCCGGAATCCGACATACGAAGCTTTATCGTTTCAAAATATGTGCCACAGAGCAATAAACTCTTGTATCCGCCGGAACGGTTTACCGCAGAAACAGGCCAGATTGCCACAACCAGCTTTGTATGGAAGCTCTCCGACGACTATAAAGACAAGGAATCTGTTCTCCAGATTTCAAAATCAAAGGATTTTTCTACAATTCAGCAGGAAAAACACCTGCCCGAACAGACAATTTCTAATATTAATATAGAAGAAGGCACCTGGTACTGGCGAATCGGAGTTATGAACGACGCAGGTACAATCGACTACACCCCTAGCCGTTCCTTTGTCGCTATAAAAGAACTTACCGCACCACAATTGATTTATCCTGCACAGAATCAGGAACTCTTAACCTACAATGACTCAGCAATCAGTCTCAAATGGAAAGAAGTAAGCGGTGCATCTTATTACAATGTAAGAATTTACAACCAGGAGCAGGAATTAATTTCTTCTAAACAGGAAATACGAGACACCAAGGCTTCTTTCATTCTCAAACCGGAAAAATACTCAGTTGAACTCCAGGCGGTTGCCGAACAGAACGACATAAGTACAATGCGGCAGAGCCCTTATTCTCAGGCAGAATTTGCTGTCAGAAAGCCAGAACCGGTTATTCTTCTGAGCCCAGCTTCTTCTAGCACGATTTCGGGACTCACAGCCCTTCGTATTCCTACAAGTTTTACATGGAAAAACGGAAAAGACATTCCGTCTGAATACGAACTGGTTCTCAAAAAACGTACAAACAACGGTTCCTATAAAGTAATCGAACGCCGTACAACGGACAAACAGAGCATAACCTTCCACCGTCTCACACCAGGAACCTATTCTTATCAGGTTCTTGCAAGCACGGCACAGGGAATTCCTCTAAACTCCGGTGAAAAATCCTTTACCGTAACAGATGTTCCTCCTCTTGCAACTCCGGTGGGACTTTCGCCTCGGGACAATTTTACCATGAATGGCGAATACCTCCGCAAAAACCGAAACATCGTCTTTGAATGGAAACCTGTTGAAGGCGCCAACAGCTACAATTTTGTTCTATACAAAAAGGATCAGGACGGTTCTCTAAAGGCAATTTATTCAGAAAAGAAAATAAAGTCAAACCGCGCACGACTCAAAGACTTGAGCGTCCTGGATCTGGGCTCCTTTAGCTGGCAGGTTACCGCATACTCATACGCAAAGGACGGCTATCTGGAACAGAGCTCAAAAACTCTAAAGCAGTCCTTTAAAATTGACTTTGAAGCACCTTCTGAAATAGAAAACCTAACCCCAGAAAGGATGTACAGTGAATAAAAGAACGCTTTTGAACTCTACAAAACGACTTTTCTCTCTTTTTGCTGTCGTTCTGATGACGGTGTCGGGGCTCTTTGCCGATGCTCAAAATCTCCTGACCCAAAAAATCGAATGGAAAGCGGACAAAAACGTTTACGAATACAAAATCGAAATCCAGAAAATCCCGGACGGAAAATCAACATACATCACGACTCAAAAGAACTTTACAAATGTCTCCCTCGAAAAAGGCAAATACCGCTACAAAATCCATGCCTACGACTTTTTAGGACGCAAATCCAAGAGCACAGACTGGATCAATCTCGAGATTTTAAAGGCCGCAAAGCCTGTTATTGCAGAAAACACCAAGCCGGCCGTAAAAACACAGAAAGACGGCTCAACTGTGCTTGATTTGAATATCGAAGACGTCTCTAAAAACTCCAAAGCCGAACTTATAAACGAAACCACCGGCGAAAAAATCAAGGGAAAGCTTGTTCTCAAGGACTCTAAGAACGACGCAGGTACAATCGCCGACGCCGAAACCCAGACCGCCACCCAGGCCCAGTTCCCAAAAGTAAAAGAAGGAAAATGGAAGCTCCGTATCACAAATCCGAGTGGTCTCTCAACTGAGACAGAAGGAATCGTGGTGGATTCGGAGGCAGAGCGCAAGAAGGAAGAAGCACGCATTGCAGAAGAAAAAGCTAAGGAAGAGGCTCGTATTGCTGCGGAGAAAGCCAAGGCGGAAGAAGAAAACCGTGTTGCGGCTGAAAAAGCCAAAGCGGAAGAAGCGGCAAAAGCAGAAGCGGAGGCCCAGCTCGCAAATGAGAAAGCAAAGGCTGAAGCAGAGGCCCTAGTTGCGGCTGAAAAAGCCAAAGCGGAAGAAGCTAAACTAAAAGAAAAACGCGTTGCAGAAGAGAAAGCAAAAGCGGAAGAAGCAAAAATCGCAGAACAAAAAGCGGCTGCAGAAAAGGCCGCAGCAGAAGCCCAACGCCTCGCTCAAGAAAAGGCCAAGGCTGAGGAAGAAAAACGCATTGCAGAAGAAAAGGCCAAGGCTGAGGAAGAAGCTCGCATAGCGGCTGAAAAAGCTAAAGCTGAGGAAGAAGCCCGCATAGCGGCTGAAAAAGCTAAAGCCGAAGAAGAGGCAAAAATTGCCGCCCAGAAAGCCGCTGAAGAAGCCGAACGCCTCGAACAGGAAAAACTCAAAGCAGCTCAAGAAGCTGCTCGCATCGCAGCTGAAAAGGCTAAGGCCGAAGAAGAGGCCCGGATTGCCGCAGAAAAAGAAAAAGAAGAAGAAAAAGCCCGTCTCGAACAGGCCAAGATAGATGCCAAAAAGGCCCGCTTAGAAGAAGCCAAACGCCTTGCACAGGAAAAGGCCCAGGCAAAAGAAGAGGCCCGCCTGGCCGCTGAAAGAGCAAAAGAAGAAGAAGCCCGGATTGCGCAAGAAAAAGCCAAAGCCGAAGAAGAATCTCGCATCGCAGCCGAAAAGGCTAAAGCTGAAAAAGAAGCTCTCATGACTCCAGAACAGCTCGCCGAACAGAAACGCCTTGAAGAAGAAAAGGCAAAAGCCACCGAAGAAGAAGCCCGTCTCGCCGCAGAAAAGGCTGCTCAGGAAGAAGAAAAGATACGCCTTGAAAACGAAGAAAAAGAACGCGTCGCCGAGATAAAACGCAAAAAGAAAGAAGCAAAACTAAAAGCCGAACCTCCACTTGCAGTATCGGTTATATATATTCCGATGCCGATTAGAGCATCAACCCTTTACGGCCTGAATGTAACGGGAGTATACAACGCCTTTGGAGCAAACTTTTCTCACTACCCGTTCTATGGAAAAAAATGGCAATTTGGCGCCGAAGCAGATGTTTTCTTAGAAATGATTAACAGCAATAATCTGTATTACAATATCCAGTACTATACTGGTGATTTTCAGTTGAATGCTGTGTTCAATCATACTTTCTTTACTAAAATGCTGCGCTGGAAAATCAAGGCTGGTGGCGGCGTCCAGGTTGTAGACCGGCTTCTTTCATATACTGAATACTATTACTCGGAATCATCGTCAACAAGTTCTTCAGTTCCTAATAAGTGGTATATGTTCCCGACAGTGGATGCAGGACTCTCATTTATGTTTATACCAAGACGCATTTTTTACTTGGAAATTGGCATGGATGCAGTATACTCTTTTGAGGATAAAACTCAATTTAATTTTGAGGACCTCACAGGTTATGCCTATGTTGGCGCGGGCTTGAGATTTTAAGAGGGGGCAAGATGAGATTTCAAAAATCAATTTGTAAAACTCTTTTTTCTCTTTTAGGAATAAGCCTCTCTGCCCTTTTGTTCTCAAATTGTTCTGTAGATGTAAACGGCAACATCCGGGACGACCTGATTGAACTGACTTCTACAGAATATTTCTTTTATTCTGATAATCCAAATAATCATAACTCTAATGAACTAACTAAGTTCTCAAAGAAATACGGGCTGAGTTCGACAGTTTATGAATCGAATCTGCCGCAATTAAAAGCTGCAGATTACGGATACACAAACGACTACAAAATGTACGGCTGGGCTTATTACAGGGATGTAAAAACTTCCAGCACAGAGCGGCCATCTTCATTTTATACCTATCCATATTATGGCTGTAATTATACTAATATTGAATTAATCAAAAGCTTCTCTGTAAACACTAATTCCGCAGAATTATTTGCTGTATGGGACTTAAAAAACACTACCGTTCATTTTATGATAACAGAAAATGATCCACATACAGCAATCTCAATTTATGCAACCCAGACTATCTCCGAAGACAAAGTCGGAGAAGCCTACCGAAACGGCTACAGTTTTGAAGGCTGGTACTGGGATAAAAACTATGAAAAGCCTTTTGACTTTGACACACCAATCTCCGCAGACAGCGATGATATCTATATTTATGCCAAATGGTCTCTTATCACCTACAATATCACTTATGAGCTGGCTGAAGGAGAATGGAAAGCCGAAAGCTGGCCTACGACCTTTACCGTTGAAAGTCCTGTAACATTGCCTGGAGCCTCAAGCGTATACCGAGAAGGCTACAGCTTTATGGGCTGGTATACCGACCAGGATGGCGGCGGAATAAAAATAACAGGCCTTCCACAATCACCTCTCGACAGCGGGGAAACATATAATTGCTACAGCGATATTACAGTATATGCGCAATGGCAGATTATTACATACAGTATAAAATTCTATGTAGACGGTGCGCTCTATATGGATCCTGTATATTATGAATACAACAGCCTGGTTACGAATCCTGAAGCTCCATACAAAGAAGCCTACAATTTTGTTGCCTGGTGTACGGATTCAAGTCTGCAGACCGAATACGACTTTAGTTCTCCTATCAAGAAAGATTTGACTCTCTACGCTAAGTTTGAAGCAATTGAATACAAGGTAAATTATATACTCGGAGAGGATGCAACCTGGGCCGTGGATGAATCCGAAATCACTAAAACCTTCTCTGCAGAGGCGAGTCTTACCTTACCGGATGCATCTAAAATCAAGAAAGAAGGATATACCTTCAACGGATGGTATTATGGTATCGATGAAAACGGAATTGCACTCGAACCTCATTACACAAGACTTCCTAATAATTATGACGGTATGCTCTATTACACTGATATTGACGCATACGCAGCCTGGTCGGTTCGTTTCTATACGGTTGAGTTTATTACTAGAGTCTATGATGATGGCTACGAGGAAAACTATACAACATGTTCTGTAAAATACAATACACCTGTCTCAGATCCAGGTTATTCTTACCGTTCTGGTTACAATTTTGAGGGCTGGTATACAGATACCTCATACACAGAAGAATACGACTTCTCTACTCCAGTTAAACAGAACATTACTCTGTATGCTAAATACACACCGATTGTTTACACAATTGAATATGTACTCGGAGATGAGAGTGATGTTAAATGGAAAATCGACGATTATCCGACAACCTTTACTATTGAACAGATTGTTACATTACCAACCTCTGCTGCACTTGAGTCAACAGCAGGCAATATATTCATGGGCTGGTATTACAATACAGAATATCAAGACCGTGTTTCAAATCTTTATAACATGTGTCTTGCTGATGGTCAAACCATATTATACCTATATGCTAAGTGGCATACCCCAGAAACCGTATACTATGTATCTTCTCTAACCGGTAAAGACGATAACAATGGTACTAAAGCTTACCCATTCAAGACCCTTGAAAGAGCCTTAAGCTATATGAATGAATTAAATCGTTCTGGAGAAGACCACATCATCAATATTATGGACAGCGTAACTGGTAATTACACAATCGACAATATTATCGGTACAGAACTCACTATCCAGGGTGTAACAGAGCCATCTTCATTAAATAATTTGACTATAACGGAAAGTATCATAGGTAACAGTTCTGCAAATGCGCCTGTATTAACAATTACAACATCTATACCAGTATATATCACTTATCTTAATATCAAAAATGGTAGCGGAACAAACGGTGGTGGACTCTATATCGGACCTGACGCTAAAGTAAAACTAAACACCTACACTTCTATCGACAATAACACGGCCACAAATGGTGCCGGTATTTACAATGAAGGTGTATTAACAATGGTACAAAACGTATTTGTAAGCTATAACACTGCAAGCTCTAAAGGTGGTGGTATTTACAATACAAGTACAGGTAACACCACATTGGAAAACTATCCTCAAATTTTCCAGAATAAAGCAACTTCAGACGGTGGTGGTATTTATAATGAAGGAATATTAAATGCTAATAGTCATAATATTTCTGAAAACACATCTATAAGCGGTTCTGGTGGAGGTATATATAACTGCGGAAGTCTGGACCTTAATAACGGATACATGTACAGCAATCAGGCAAAGAACGGTGGTGCCATAATGATTTCAGCATCTGCTACAAGTACACTCCTCAATAGCAGTGATATAAGCTCCAATACAGCCAGTGCAAACGGTGGTGGTATATACGTTGAAAGCGGCGCTATCGTAACTGCATACGATATAAATTTAAATGGTAATACAGCAACAAATCATGGTAACGGCGTTTATGATGCAGGTCAATTAACTGTCGGCAGATCATTCTATGGAAACATTGATACAGATCAAAATATTCACATTACAAAAAATAACATGCTTTACATCGGTGACGATTTACAAACAGAACCAGCCTTCCGTATTGATCCAGAAGTTCACCAGACAGGACTACAGGTTGTTGATGGTAACGTATCAACAAATTACAGTCATATATGGGTATCAGATGACTCCACTGGTACATCATGGGCTCTAGCACAAGACGGTACTTTGTATCTAAATCCAAAAATCAGAGATTTTACTGTAACCTTTAAGACAGATTACACAGATATCACAGTCACCCAATCAGAAGAAGACGGATACTACATATTTACAGCTCAAACCGGGCTAACAAGTTATGCATGGTCAATCGACGGCACATCTAAAGGGACTGATAATGTACTTAAGATAGAACTTTCAGATTACGCAGCAGGTGTTTACGATATCGTTCTTAACGCCAGTGACGGCACAACTAACTATAGTTTCTACGGACAGCTAGAAATTAAATAGGCGGTAAAAGATGAAAAGATTATTTTTTACACTTACAACAGTTTTAATTCTTCTCTTTAGTGGATGCTTGCAAAATTAGGGCACAGACCAAGCTGCAACTGTCCAAATTAGTGCACAGTTTAAGAATGTTTCTAAGTCTAAAAATAACTTTTTCCATAAATCAAGAACCGTTTTTCCAGAGTTTAACCAGCTCTCAACAGATAATTTTAGCACATTCAATTTCTATTCTAAATATGACGAAAACAACAGTTTAAATCTTGACCAAACTAAAAACACATTAGAAGAATTAAACGATGCAATGAAAGGCTATTACTTTGGTACACATGAATGGATATTTAAACTAGAAGTCATCGACATCAACGGAAACACATACTCCGATTCCCACAAAGCAACCCTTTCTCCAGGACAGAACGATCTTTCTTTTGAACTAAAACCCGACTTTGGCTATGGAACCCTCGAAGCAAAGCTCTATTTTACCGGAGAAGCAGACTATGCAAATATAATAATCTCTGGAAACGAATACCCTCTCGATATTCTGGAGGACTCTAGCGGAAAATATGTCTATTATGCGGAAGAAAACATCCCATATGGAGACCGAGATATTCAGATAATTTTTGGAAAGAATGACGTAAATCTCAGCACAAACCTCAATATGTACCAGGAAACCTTTAAAATCTTTCCTGGCATTACCACAAGCGTTACAAAAACAATCAAGCTAAATCCAGTCTATACAATCACTTACGAGGCCGATGGAGGTAGTCTTGCGGATGGAGAGTATCAATACAACCTCTACACCCGCAAATCCGACGACATTACCCTCCCTCAATACGAAAAATCAGGATTTGTCTTTGACGGCTGGCACGAAAAATCAGATTACTCTGACGAAGCCGTTACACAGATTCCAACCGGCTCCACAGGAAATAAAACCTTCTATGCTAAATGGGTTCTAGACAGCACGACCTACTATGTAAGCAACAGCAACAGTGCAAGTGACATATTCGGAAACGGTTCTCAATCAAAACCATTTGAGACGATAAAGCGGGCTGTAACCGCAATCGGCCTCCAAAGCATTCTTAACACAACCAATTATACAATTCTCGTTGACGGCACCATAACCGGTGCCCAGGAAGTTCCTTTGGTTCTTTTTGGAAGCCTCACAATCAGTGGCGCCGCAACAACAACTGATACTCCAACTGATGTAATCGACGGTAACAGAGAAGATACTTCGTTAATTATCAACAGTACACGTCCTGTTACAATTAAAAATCTAAAAATAACAAACGGCAAACAAAACGGTATTTTAGCTTGCTTATATTCAAATGTAACTCTCTCCAAAAACTGCGTAATCACACAAAATGGAAACAACTCAAGCACCGGTGGTAATGGAGGGGGCATTAATATATCATCCAATGCGACTTTAACTCTAGAAGAGAATGCCCTGATACAAGGAAACTCAGCTCTCAACGGTGGTGGTATTTCTACATTGTACACCACAGCTATTATCATTAAGGATTCCGCAACAATTTCAGAAAATACAGCTAACAACGGCTCTGCAATCTACTTGCAGACAGGCTCCCACATAGAACTTCAAGATTCCTGCAACATTACAAACACAACAACAAACGCACAAGACATATTCTTTACTGATACAGACAACTATATAAAAATCCTTGGAGACCTCACCTACACCCAGGCCCCAGTCACTATGAACAGCGGCACATACACTGAAGGCAGAACCATTCTCAAGGCCGATAGCACAGCCCTGCTGACAGCAAATTATACCAAATTCTCCGTATCCGACTCTCAATGGTCAATTGACTCTACCGGCTCCTTAAAAAAGAAAGCCTTTGCAATTTATTTAAGCGCAGAAGATAGCAACGACAGCTATGACGGCCTAACAAAAGGCACCGCAGTACAAAGCTTTAATCAAGCACTAAATTTAATCAACACTGCAGGAGAGCAACCTTCTTACACTATCATCGTTTGTGGAGATGTAAGCTGTCAAAACGGCACCATCCAGGCTTTTACAAATACAAATATCTCAAAATTAACCATTATGGGCGAAACCGATGCCGACACAGATAAATTAAATGGCGGCAACGCAGCACGAGTTCTCAATATAACCTGCTCTACTCCAATTGAATTTAAGAATTTGCAGATATGTAATGGAGCTATTAATGGTGCTTCCGAATACGGAGCAGGTATTTTAATAGATAACGCAGCAGCAGACATTACATTTATAATCAGCGAGATCTGCATGTAGATATCGTTGGCATGGCCGAACATCATGGTAAACAGATAGCAGCCAGCCAAGCCGAACGGCACAGAGAGCACCACAGACAGCGGCAGGATATAGGACTCGTACT
>JAFNQK010000066.1 GCA_017386165.1 Treponema sp. | reverse complement strand
TCGTCGCCGAACTGTTCGCTTGTAAGATCGAAGAGGCACTCTCCTCCATCAGGTAGCGGAACAACATTGTAGCAGTGATAGTTTCCGCCTTCGCGGAGGATGCCGTAAACTTTACCGCCAAAAATATCCTGAACCAGGAATGCTGTAATTGAGCACTGGCCAACAGTTTGATTTTCGCGGCTCCATTTTTCTCTGAGGCGTGGAGCACAAGTTTCGACACACCAGATTTCACTGAGGATATCATAGAGGTGTCGAGGATTTTCAATCTTCTCAAAAGTAGAATCTGCAGGTTTGCAATCAGCTGTCTGCCAGCCGTAAAACTTATACTCTTTCATTTTTCAATCTCCTCGTGCTCCCCTGAATATCTTACGCCTCTCTTACTTTTCTTTCAATTGCTTTTTCTTCAAAGGACTTCATTACCTGATGCATATCTTCCGTTGTAAATTCGTAAGCCCATTTTTTGAACTGATCCGGCAATCCGAAAAATCCTTCTGCCATTCCAGTCGCAATATCAGTGAGAGTATCGCAGTCGCCCCCAAGACTCACCGCTGTACGGATAACATCTTCAAAATCATTTCCTTCAAAAAATGCAGTAATTGCTTCCGGCACAGTTTTCTGACAGCTTTCCACGTGATAATAATTCGGACGGATTTCATCGCAGGTTCTCGAAAGATCATAGCCGAATTCTTTTTCGATGTATTCCTTAATCTGAGTTTTATAATAGCCGTTGCGGGCCATCCAGATTACGCATGCAACTGATTCAGCACCCTTCACTCCTTCCGGATGATTATGAGTTACCTCAGCACTCCAGCGCGCAACCTCACGAGTTCGCTCAAGAGTTTCGAAAAGCCAGCCCACAGAAGCAACGCGCATTGCAGAACCGTTTCCCCAGCTGTTGTAAGGCTTTGTGTTTTCCATCGCAAGCCACTGATAAAATCTTCCGCCGTAACCCGCATGAGGATACTTATGGCCCCAGAGCTGCATACTGGTAATCATCGAAGTCTTCATTGTATTTTCATCAGCATCAAGTCCGGCCTTTAAGATTCCATCGCAGATTGCAATTGTCATTACGCTGTCATCTGTAAAATGCGGATGCTTTGAAAAAAGTGGAAACTCCTTTGTCTTATGTCCACGGTCAAACTCATAAGGCTGACCAATAATATCACCTAAAATTGCTCCAAACATTTTGCTAACCTCCTCGCCTTAAACTTACTATCGTTAGTTAGTTTTATTATAGTGCTCTGTGATTTCTGCGTTCCAGTTTTTCTTCATTTTCTTTCCCCTTCGCACATCACATATAGTTTCACTGAGCACAGAAAAATTCAATGCTGTTCCAACTGCATCACACTCGTAGCGCACTGCCCTATCGCGGCAAATTCCAAGTCTCTCAGCTTCAGAAAATGCATCAATATTCGCACCAAGGAAAATAAACTCCCAGCCATATTTTTCTGTCTGGCGTTTTACCATCTTCTGGATTTTCTCATAAGAATATTCAGAGCTGGCATTTTCCTGACCATCAGTTGTAATCACAAAGATTGTCTTTTCTGGACGATCTTCTTCGCGCGCATATTTATGAACATTTCCAATATGATGAATCGCACCACCCATCGCATCAAGCAAGGCTGTGCAGCCATCAACGTAATACTGCTTGTCCGTCATCGGCTCAATTTTTTCAATCGGCACACGGTCATGAATTACAGCACTTCTGTCGCTGAAAAGAACAGTCGAAACATAAGCCTCGCCTTCTTCTTTTTTCTGTCGCTCCAGGAAAGAGTTGTATCCACC
Source organism: Treponema sp. (assembly GCA_017386165.1). Lineage (GTDB taxonomy): Bacteria > Spirochaetota > Spirochaetia > Treponematales > Treponemataceae > Treponema_D. Next base: position 249 of record JAFNQK010000066.1, on the reverse strand, counting down.
GATTGTGTCTGCCTCAAGTCCGCTCATCGAACCGCTCTTGTCCAGAATAAAAACAATTTCTGTAAGTCCCTTTTTCATAGTCATCTCCTTGTGCCGCTGTCCGACACTGTGACTTTATGATAAGGAATTTACGTCCCCGGAAGGTCGCCTTTTTGGCGAATATTTATTCAGGAGCAAAACAATTTAATCCGTGTGAATCAAGAATAATATCAACTTCAACCAGATTAAAAATCTGATTCATGACGCAAT
>JAFNQK010000065.1 GCA_017386165.1 Treponema sp. | reverse complement strand
TGATACCGTATCGCAAGTTCTTCCCCTCTCCCGGAAAATTCTCTATGGATTGGGGCAGCCGCTTCACTGAGCCTGGTGGTATAAGCTGCCCTGTAACGGATCAGCCTGGCACTGCAGCGGCACATTCCGTCGGAAAATTCATCAAGCGTATCAAGAAGGGAAGGTTTTTCATGCCAGTCTTTTAAAATCCGCGTCTTATGATCAAAAAGACGATTGTATTCTGAAAGAATTTCATTATACTGCGGTCGAATCTGTCCGATTGCAGAATCCAGAAGTCTGCGCCGCACAGCAGCACCGTCTTTGATCAGATTCAGATCATCCGGACAGAAGAGGACAACATTCAACGTTCGTGAAAGCTCATTTGCAGTCTTTTTTACGCCGTTTACGAGAATTTTTTTCGGAAGGCCGGGCCGAATTTGAATTGAAACTGTCTGTTCCCTTTCATGGCTGGTCAGATCCGCCAGAATTTCCGAGGAAGAATAACTGAAATTGACAAGCTCTTTATCAAATCTCGTACGAAAACTTCTTCCGTAAGCAAGCAGATATACTGCCTCAATCAGATTGGTCTTCCCCTGCGCATTGCTTCCATAAATAACATTTGTTTCGCTGCTGAAATCAATGGTATCCCACTCGTAATTACGAAATCCTGTAACTGCAAGCCTTTTAATTTTCATGGACGACTCTTATTTTCTGTCCCTGCATTGTAATAATATCACCGGGAAAACACTTCTTTCCCCGCATGGTACAGACTTCTCCGTTTACAGAGACAAGCCCTTCCCCTATCATCATTTTCGCTTCTCCCCCAGTTCCTGCTAGAGCAGAAAACTTCAACAGCGCATCCAGTTTGATGAAATCTGTAGAAATGTTAATCTCTTCCATTTACGAAAACCTTTCTTTATACATGGAGGCGAACAGGAAGTATCATGTAGGTAAAGTTATTGGTTCCGTCTGCAGCTTTGATAATACAGGGGGAAGACGGAGTATTCAAACAGAAAAGAATCTCTTCTTTTTCTGCCGCCTTCAGAGCATCCAACAGATACCTGTCGTTGAATCCGATTTCGATTCCTTCACCGCTTCCCTCACAAAGGCAGACATCTTCTGCTTTTCCGACCGGGGTCAAACACTTGCAGTCTATCGTTCCGTCTTCAAAAAGCATCCTTACAGGACTGCCAGTTTTATCACTCAAAACGAGAGAAACACGATCGATTGCTGAGAGAATCTCCTGCCGGTTTACTTTTATTATAAACCTAAAATTCTCCGGAACCGATTTCTTATGATTCAGAAAATCTCCTTCCAGACGGCGAGTTATAACAACTGTCGATCCCATCGTAAAAGAAATATGCTTCTCTCCTACGGATATGGCAGCAGGTTCGTCGCTGTCTTCACAGATTTTTTCTATGTCCGACAAAGCAAATCCGGGAACCACAAAACTACAGTTTTCAAGTCTGGAGCTTTCTATTTTTTCAATTCTTCTGGCAAGCCTGTAACCGTCAACAGAGACAAGCGTTAACTCATCATCCTCAATTTCAAAGAGAGTTCCCGTATAGACAGGGCGTATTTCTTCTTTTGAAACAGCAAAAAGTGTTCTGCTGATCATGTTTGCAAGGATATTCTGCGGAATCTCAATCTTTTTTATTTCATTAAATCTCGGCATTTCCGGATAATCGCTGTAATCCAGGCCGGGAATATTGTATTCGCTTTTACCGCATCTGATATTAATGTTATTGCTGTCGTCGCAGATAACGGTAACCATACCGTCCGGCAGGCGGCGAATCAGTTCCGTAAAGAACCGTGCATTGACAACCATAACACCGGGTTCTTCAATATCAGATTCAACTGTTGTATAAATTGCTTTTTTCAGGTCGTAACCGGTTATTGTGATTTTAGTTCCTGCTTCGATCATTAATCCTTCAAGAGCAGAAATAGGACTTTTGGAAGGGACTGCTCTTGCAGAAATCAGTACGGCGTTTTGAAGGACTGCTTTTTCAATTGTAAATTTCATATTTTTTCTCCTGTAATAATAAGTATGATATTTTCTATAGAAGAATTAGTAATAGAAAAAAATAATGTTGAAAAGAGGGAAAAAGGGCGTAAATTCGAAGTTTTTTGATGTTGAAAGAAAGTGAAAAAAGAGTGAAAAATCTAAAATAAAAGTATAATAATAATTATGAACAGATAATAATAAACTTTTCAACAGGAAAAAGTGGAAAATTTTTATACGGAATTGATATTGGAACTTATGTCCCGGATCTTTGCTGCCATGGAAGAATCAGTTTTTAAAACATCTTCAATTTTCCGAATGGAAGAAAGAACGGTTGCATGATTCCGGTTTTCAAATTGTTCTCCTATTTCTTTCAGAGACAGATTGGTCAGAGATCTCATGAGATACATAGCAACCTGCCGGGCTTCTGCCGGTAATTTAGAACGATTCTGCCCGCGGATTTCTTCTTCACTGATGGAATAATAGCGGCCGGTTTCTTTTATAATTTTATCCGGTTTTGGGATATCATTTCCGGTTCGAATAACATCTTCAATTGCTCTCTTTACGGATTCTGTTGTAATCACTTCATTCAGAATCTCTTTATAAGCAGTCAGTTTTTTTATGACACCTTCCAGCTGGCGAATATTTGCCGTGATGTTATTTGCAATATAGGACACAGCTTCTTCTGAGAGAATAAGACCGAGCTGGGCTGCTTTATTACGGATGATGACCATTCTTGTTTCAAGATCCGGCGGCTGAACGTCAGCCATAACACCGCCTTCAAATCTTGTGCGGAGTCTGTCATCCAGGAGAGACATTTCAAGAGGAGGTCTGTCAGAGGTGATAACAATCTGATTTCCCGCTTCATAAATGGAATTGAATGTATGGAAAAATTCTTCCTGTGTGGATTGTTTGCCGGCTATAAACTGAATATCGTCTACCAGCAGGAGATCTACTTTTCTGAATTCCTCTCTGAATTCCTGCATTTTTCTGTTTTGAAGAGAATTTATCAAACGGTTCGTAAAATCTTCGCCTTTGACATAAGCAATGATTTTTTTCGGATATTGTTCATGTATTGCCTGTCCGATTGCAAAAAGAAGGTGTGTTTTTCCAAGGCCGGAATTTCCGTAAATGAAAAGGGGATTGTAATCCTGCCCACCCGGATGCTCTGATACAGCTTTTGCTGCAGCATAAGCAAACCGGTTTGAACTACCGACGAGAAACCGGTCAAAGGTAAAACCCTGCATTTCAGGGAGCATATCGTTTTTTGAAGAAGGATTTTTCTTTTCAAGATAATCCTGAAGTTCATCCTCTCCGGAGAGAATCGATACTTCACAGTCACTGGAAAAAATATCGTACAGCGCTTCTTTTATAACACTGCTGAAACGACTGGACAGAATACTCTGGGTGAAATCGTTTTTTGCACAGAGAATCAGCTTGCTGTTGTCCCAATCAATTGCTTTGCATTCTGAAAACCAGGTCTGAATGGCAGTAGGAGTAAGCTTTTTTGAAAGAATTTTCAGTATTTCATTCCAAATATCCTGAACAGAATTCATAGGAAGAAACCTCTATTTTAATGTTTCTGTATAACTAAGTTATTATACCAAAAGTTTGAATTAGATGCAAGATTTAAATATAATAATGTAGACAAATTAAATAATCGACTAAAGTTTATAAAATAGTAAAACCGGCAGAAAGAATCTTCTGCCGGTAAAAGATCGTGAAAGAACTATTATTTTTTAGGAGTCAGAACTGTGGTTCCGCCCATGTAAGGATAGAGCACTTCCGGAATAGTAACCGAACCGTCTGCCTGCAAATGATTCTCCAACAGTGCAATCAGCATTCTCGGAGGAGCAACGACAGTATTATTCAGTGTATGCGGAAGGTACATTTTTCCGTCTTCCCCTCTTACGCGCATTTTCAGGCGCCGTGCCTGCGCATCTCCAAGGTTGGAGCAGGAGCATACTTCAAAATACTTCTGCTGTCTGGGAGACCATGCTTCTATATCACAGGATTTTACTTTGAGGTCTGCCAAATCACCGGAGCAGCATTCCAGTTGTCTTACCGGGATATCGAGGCTGCGGAAGAGTTCTACGGAGAATCTCCACATCTTCTCATACCATGCCATGGAATCTTCCGGTTTGCAGACGACGATCATTTCCTGCTTTTCAAACTGGTGAATTCTGTAGACTCCTCTTTCTTCAATGCCATGGGCTCCCTTTTCTTTCCGGAAGCAGGGAGAATAGCTGGTAAGCGTCTGCGGAAGGGATTCCTCCGGAATAATCTGGTCGATAAACTTACCAATCATGGAGTGCTCGGAGGTGCCGATCAGATAGAGATCCTCCCCTTCAATTTTATACATCATGGCTT
>JAFNQK010000064.1 GCA_017386165.1 Treponema sp. | reverse complement strand
TTTTTTAATTTTTTTTATTTTCTGTGAATTTGAATCCAATTAACGGCAAAATCAACAAGAATTCGTTGATTCATAAGTTTGATTTCGGCATTTCCAAGGGGTTCTTTGGTAAAAGGGCAAGATTTTTCAAAGGCATTGCCAAGCTCAGTAAAATCTTCCCCATCAACAGAAAGAGTTTCGTATTCTTTCCAGACTCTTTTTCCGTTTTCCAGAACTGCGCTGTGTTCAATACAGTTTCTTTTTGAAGGATATTCAGCTCTTACATCAGCTAGATGAAGGGACGTATTCTTATCATATCCAACCCCAATAAGAAGGACCTTTGCATTCAATTCATAAAGCTTACCAATAGGGGAGCCTTCACCAAAAATATTAGACAATGAATGTTCACATACTATGTAGTCCGAATATTTACCCCAGGCACAAACTGAACGGGCTGGATGGTTGCTGCGTTTTGTTCCAGGCCATAATCTGAACATTTCTGCAACAGCGCCCATAGTGTTTGTTGGAGTAATATTTTTATCAAAAGCTGGCCAGTTATCTCTGATTATTTGCCAGTCACTTTCATCTGCAGTCCAATGAACACCTGTTTCGGGATCAAGATTTTTCCAGGATTGAGCAGGCATTACAATTGTTCCGTCATTGCCTACAGTTTCTATAAGTGCTTCAATAATAGCCTGAGCACCACCGCATACATATCCAATACTACTTAAGGATGTGTGAACAATTACAGTGTCTTTTTCCGTAAGCCCTGCGCTTTTAAGTTTATTTTTGATTTCTTGTTTTGTTATTACTTTCATAAAACCCTCTATTTTCTAAATTTGCCAGGAGACATATTATATTTTTTTTTGAAGCAGCGATTAAAATAGGAAAGGTTGTCAAAGCCTATAAGATACGAAATTTCCATAATGCTTTTACTGGTTTCGGTCAGAAGTCTTGCCCCCATAATCAATCTGTAATCATTCAGATATTCAATAAAAGGTACTCCAAGGTTTTTTTTGAAAATTTTCATAAAATAAGAAGGAGCACAGCCGGTTTCCTTTGCAATTTCATCGATTGTGATTTTTTCGTTGTAGTGAAGTTCAATATATTTTAATGCAGTTTTCATTCTGTCCAGATTTTTAGGTTTAATTATTCGGGAAACAGATAATCTGCATTTGTTTATCAGAAGAAAAATTATTGTAAGAAGGTGAGCCTTGATTAATAATTCCGAACCCTCTGGTTTTTCTGTTCCCAGCTTATCGCAATTATCCAAAAGACTGACAATTTCTTCATATTGAGGAACACCTTTATAAAAATGTACGGGAATTGGAATATTGCCTGCAAAAAATGGCATTAAGTATTCTGTTTCACTGATATCGAAAAGCTTAGATTGGAGTAAATCTGTAGAGAAGATTATATTTTCATATTCCATTCGATTTAGATTTTTTGTTGCAATAGAATGTAGCTGTCCAGGGAGAATAACAACAAAACTTCCTGCATAAACTTCATAATCAGTAAGGTTGACCGAAATTATTCCACTGCCTTTTTTTACATATACAATTTCCATATCTTCGTGCCAGTGGATTGGAACCATTTGAAAATCCTGGGGAATTGTACATGGGTAAATATCAAAGGGGAAAGCTTTTCGACCATGCTTTTTTCCTTCCTGATAGTTTTCATATTCTGGTATAAGCAATATAGTTCTCCGGTTTTTAAAATATAAAACAGTGTATTATTATGCAATTTTTAGCACCGAATAATCAAAAAATCAATAAAAAAGATAGTATTGTGCAAAACATTTATCATTATTAAGCAAGTTTTCAGAATGCTTCAGGTTTATCATCTAAACATAAACAAAAAACTTCAGGTTTATTGGCAGGAGAAAATCATTATGAATATAAAAACTTTATTGGAAAACAAATTAATGAAGTCCATAAAGGAAAGCTCGAAGGAAGAAATCTACATTGCTTTGTTGAATATTGTAAAAGAAATGGCGGAAGATAAGGTTTCCGAAACGGGAAAAAAGAAAATTTATTATATTTCTGCAGAATTTCTTATTGGAAAACTGCTTTCAAATAATCTGATTAATTTGAAACTGTATGATGAAGTAAAAGCGGTTCTTGAAGCAGAAGGACATTCTCTTGCAGAAATTGAAGAGCTGGAAATGGAACCTTCTTTAGGAAACGGGGGACTTGGTCGCCTTGCTGCCTGTTTCCTGGATTCAATTGCTACTTTAGGCTTAAACGGAGATGGAGTAGGTTTGAATTATCATTTTGGGTTATTCAAACAGGTATTTGAAAATAATCTTCAGAAAGAAACTCCTAATCCATGGATTACAGAAAACAGCTGGCTTAAAAAAACTGAAAAAACATATCAGGTTGAATTCGGTGGTTTTACAGTCCAGTCCCGTATGTATGATATTGATGTAACAGGTTACGGAAATCACACAATAAAGCTTCATCTTTTTGATATTGAAGGTGTAGATGAATCAATTGTTGGAAATACGATTGATTTTGATAAAGCTGCAATTCAGAAAAATCTTACTTTGTTTCTTTATCCTGATGATTCTGATGATAAGGGAAGACTTCTTCGTGTTTACCAACAGTATTTTATGGTCTGTAATGCAGCAAAACTGATTATTGAAGAGGCAATGGCAAAAGGCAGTAACCTTCATGATCTTGCAGATTATGCTGCTATCCAAATTAACGATACACATCCATCTATGGTAATTCCAGAGCTGATTCGACAGCTGTGCGAAAAAGGACTTTTGATGGAGGAGGCAATCAATATTACTTCAAAGGTCTGTGCATATACAAATCATACAATTCTTGCAGAAGCTTTGGAAAAATGGCCAATTAGTTTTATGAACAAAGCAGTTCCACAGCTTATGCCAATTATTCGCGAACTGGACAACAAAATCCGCCAGACCGTAAATGATGAATCCACTTACATAATTAAAAACGACCTTGTTCATATGGCACATATGGATATTCATTATGGATACAGTGTAAACGGTGTTGCATATCTTCATACAGAGATTTTGAAAAACTCAGAACTGAATAATTTTTATAAGTTATATCCACAAAAATTCAATAATAAAACAAATGGTATTACATTCCGCAGATGGCTTATGTTATGTAATCCTGAATTATCGGCATTGATTACAGAATTGATTGGAGATTCCTGGAAGACAGATGCTGCAGAGCTGGAAAAACTTCTGGAATATAAGAATGATGAAAAAGTTCTTGAAAAATTAATGGCGGTAAAAGATGGAAAGAAAAGGGATCTGGTGAAGTATCTTAAACACACTCAGAATCTTTCAATTAATCCAGATTCAATTTTTGATATTCAGGTAAAACGACTTCATGAATATAAACGCCAGCAGCTGAATATTCTGTACGTAATAGACAAATATTTTGAAATTAAAGAAGGAAATAAACCTGCCACACCAATTACAGTTTTTTTTGGAGCAAAAGCAGCCCCTGCATATACAATCGCCAAAGATATTATTCATCTTATTCTCTGTATGCAAAAAATTATTTCTTCTGATCCGGAAGTTTCTCCATACCTGAATGTTGTAATGGTTGAAAACTACAATGTTACCCTTGCAGAAAAAATGATTCCTGCCTGTGATATTTCAGAACAGATTTCCCTTGCATCAAAAGAAGCTTCTGGAACCGGCAATATGAAATTTATGCTGAACGGAGCTGTAACTCTTGGAACAATGGATGGAGCAAATGTTGAAATATCTGATTTGGTTGGTTCAGATAACATTTATTCTTTTGGAGAATCATCAGATACTGTAATTGCAAGATACGAAAGAGGTGATTACAAAGCCTGTGATTACTATAAAAATAATAAACGAATTAAACGCGCCGTAGATTTTATTATTAGTGATGTAGTTCTTGAAAATGGAAATAAAACTTCATTGAATCGTCTTTATAATGAGTTGATTAATAAAGACTGGTTTATGACATTCCCTGATTTTGACGATTACAGAGAAACAAGAAATAAAGCCTATGCAGATTATGCAGATAAAATTACATGGGCAAAGAAAATGCTTGTAAATATTGCAAAAGCTGGTTTCTTTTCTTCAGATAGAACTATTGAACAGTACAATAGGGATATCTGGAAACTGTAAGACTGGTTGAATTACGCTAAAAATGCAAACATAACACTATAGGTAGTGTATTGTAAGCGTCTAAATTGCACGTATATTCCTAAGACCTGGAACTACTGACATGAGGACAAGCAAAGAAGAGCTTCTTCATGTAATAAATGACCTGATGGAACAGGATCCATTCGGTGGTGCGGTATTCATGTTCTGCATAATTTTAGTAAATAAGAAAATCAGAAAGCAATACTTTAAGAATATAAAGGAATAATATTTTTAGCGATAAATCAAAGGATAAGCTTCTGGATTTTCAAGGCTTTCTAATTCAATATCTGCATCCAGTTCATCCCAATGAAGGTTTCCAGAAAAATCAGTTGTAAAACTGACAATTTGGCTTGGAGTTGCAGTTTCAAAGACAGGATAATCTTTATAGCTGATGAAATATTCTTTATCGTTTGTAAGAATCCAGATTCCAAAAGGCGAAATATTTGTTACTTCTGTTTTAGTTGCAACCAAAGTGCTTGTTCCAGTCTGCATCATTATAGTAATAAATTGAGTATAACATACTTCATGGATTTCTTATATACTAAAAACAGTTATTCCAATCAATAACAATTGATGGGGATATCATTTTCTTAAACTATTACTTTATTATCAAGAAACGGCATTCACATTATAATCAAAAATACTAAATGGGATGTTGTAAAAAAGTATGTTGTCAGAAACTACAATTCCTCATTTTGTTCAGATGGCAGGACTTAAAATAAAAAAATAAATAATAGAAAAATAAAGAAGGAAAAAATGACATATTGTGGAATTGATTGCTGTAAAGAATGTTCAAGACTCGCTGAGTGCGGGGGATGTGAAAAATGTAAAGGTCATCCTTTTGACGGTAGCTGTGTTGCAGAAAAAAATAAAAATTTTGTAGATTTGAAACAGAGCCTGATTTCTGAAATAAATGCGTTGGGAATTGATGGGCTTAAAGTAAATGATCTTTTCTTGTTAAGCGGTGCTTTTGTAAACCTGGAGTATCCTCTTTCTAACGGGACTTCGGTAAAGTTTTTGAATGATAAAGATGTTTATCTTGGAAACCAGATTGAAAAGAATGATTCGGAACGTTGCTATGGTGTAGTTGCTAATGAAGATTTTATTCTTGTAAGTGAATACGGCTGTAACGGTGCTGAACCAAAAATAGTTTTGTACAAAGAAAACAAGAAGTAATATGGAAATTAAAAACTTTCTTTAGCTGACAAAGAACTCATAAAAGAATTTTTTGTAAATATTTTTACAAAAGCACCCTGGTACGACGACTGGAGTGATAAACAGCAGCTGGATTTATACATTATTGATTTAATTGGAAACGTAAATTCCCTTACTCTTGGATTTTTCGATAATGACGAATTGATGGCCCTTTCTATGGGTTATATAAAACACTGGTTCCGCGGAACGGAATATATCATCAATGAATTATGTGTAAAAACTGAAGCCCAGGGAAGAGGAATTGGGTCAGATTTTTTACATCAGATGGAAGAATATCTTCTGGCCCAGGGAATCGAAGCTACTTTCCTTTTAACCGAGAGGACGGTTCCTGCCTATAAATTTTACAAGAAAAACGGCTATTACGAATATCCGGACACAGTGGCTTTTTCAAAAGGCTTTGGCCCAAAATATGAGTAAAGGACTTAAAACTCTAAACATGAAAATGAGGATGTAAATATTCAAATCAACAGAAATTTAGTGGGAGAAGAATTTTATACGGATACGCATAATATGTGTTATGTGGACGCCCGCACTGGGGCGCAAGGTAAAGATTGAGAAAAATAAATCTATTGATGATATATTAGCTATGATTACTCCTAACAATATACATTCTGAAGTTACAACAAAAAAATGTCTCGAACAAAGAGCAAAGAAAGCTTCTGTTGAAAAGTTTAAAAATGTATTGTCAAAAGCTCCGGGAGTAGAACTTGAAGATTTTTCAGAATTAGAAAAAGACATAACAAGAACTTCCATGAATGAAATGTGGGAGGAATT
>JAFNQK010000063.1 GCA_017386165.1 Treponema sp. | reverse complement strand
GCTTTTTTAGATGCCCCGGAATTTAACAGCACCGACTTTTCTATTGCGTCGATGCAGATGAAATCATCCGGCATTGTGTATTCAGAAATAATTACAAGTTCTTTCTGCTTTGAACACCAGTCATAAAACTTTTTGTAATCAAAAGTATTTACGTTTTTCTTTCCGTAACAGTTTGTATTTATGTATGGAATGTCACAAAAAACCACACTGTCTTTGTCTATCTTGACATCCTCATAATCTCTATTTGATAATTGCAAAGATTGCAAAGATTGCAAAGATTGCAAACGGTTCAAGGCTTCTAACTGTTGTTGTCTTACAAGTCCGTTACAGTCTTTTTTCTTTTTAACGCTTTCTATAATTTTTTTCGATATTAAATATTTGCAGTGTATATCACTCAATTCTTTAATCGGCTCTAAATCAATATTTAACTTTTTTGCAAAGCTAAAATCATTTTCAAAAACTGCATAATGCCATGCTTTTTTATAAGGCTCAATTTCTTTTGAATATAAATAATCACGCCCATTATTGCCAAAACTCCAGCAGTATTTTATATATGGGTCTTTATTTTTTAGCACAATAAAATCTTCTCTTGAAATCCATCTTGATTCATTCTGATATTTGCCGTAAATAGCATTCATGAATAACAAAATACCGTCAAAGTCTATGTCGTTGCAGAAATAGTTCCTGTATTCTGATTTCATAAGGGCTATTTGCGTTATCGCACAGCCGCCCGCAAAGAGGTCATAGAAATTTGTCGCTTTCGGAAAGTGTGAGCATACCCATTCGGCTATCTGGTTCTTGCTTCCCTTGTATGGAACTCCGTATCTCATTTTGTTTTTCCTTTTCTCAAAATATATTTCTGCATGTCCAGAACCTTGATTTTCGGCAGCCCTTCATAGTTCCTGTTCCAGACGAACCACCCTGTCACCATCATTCCGCACTCGACTTTTCCATCTTCTGTTTCCGGCCTGTCAAAGGCAATCATCCTGTCAAACGGCAGAACCCATTCAAGATGTTCCCACAATTTATTTACGTTTCTTCCATGTGAGCCGAAAAAGTTCATTTTTCCGATGCAGTAAACTTTATTTGAAATTCTTTTTGCCTTTTCTACGAACGCATCAAATAATTTGAACGGCGGGTTCATTATTACGGCATCAAACGTATTGTCGGTATAGTCAGCCAAAAAATCATTGCCATACATCAAATCATTTTCAGTTATATTTTTATACCCATAATTCCGCAAAACATTTCCTATGGCATATTTTCCGCAACAAGGGTCGTAAATATCATTTTCTAAAAACTGATTGAAAAAGCCGCTTTCAATTAAAGCCTTGACCATACAAGAAGGGGTCGGATAGAAATCGTTTAACGGCCTTTCGTTTTCCGGCTTCCTGTTCGCATAGTTCTTACCCTTCATTTTATATCCATTACCCATTCCATTTTAGTTATTTTTATTGCTTGTTCAAGATGTAATTTTTGATATTTGTTTTTATTTTTATTGAATAACATTTCTTTCCTCCCCACAAAATAAACAAAAATTAAAATCCTACGAATCTGGTAAAACTATTTTATTTGATTTTTTACAATTTCTTCCCCATTGCAACATCCGC
>JAFNQK010000062.1 GCA_017386165.1 Treponema sp. | reverse complement strand
GGTTCGAATCCTGTCGGACGCAATAAATAATTTTTTGGGCCATTAGCTCAGCTGGTAGAGCAACAGACTCTTAATCTGTGGGTCGCAGGTTCGATCCCTGCATGGCTCACTCAAAAAATTAAAAAAATTAAAACCGGGCCATTAGCTCAGCTGGTAGAGCAACAGACTCTTAATCTGTGGGTCGCAGGTTCGATCCCTGCATGGCTCAATTAATATAAGGTATTGACCTAACAGTTAATATTCGATATATTAACCAAGACCTTCTAAGTACAGTTGGTCAGCTAAATAACTCAAACTTTTGCGAGAGTGGTGAAATTGGCAGACACGCTAGACTTAGGATCTAGTGCTTCGGCGTGAGGGTTCAAGTCCCTCCCCTCGCATGATAATTTTTGCGGAAATAGCTCAGTGGTAGAGCGCCACCTTGCCAAGGTGGATGTCGCGGGTCCGACTCCCGTTTTCCGCTCTAACCTAAAGCGATTAAGGCAACTTAATCGCTTTTTTTTAATTTTGTTTTAAGGAGCTCAAAGTGAAACTCACCAAAGAATTCACTAATCTTGAAAAATCAGCTGTAAAATTGACAGTAACTGTCGGAAAGAAAGATGTTCAGGACACATACAACGAAATGTTGTCAAAGTATGTAAAGAACGCACAGATTCCAGGATTCCGCAAGGGACATGTACCTGCAAATGTACTTGAACGCAAGTACGGAGATGCCCTCAAAGCTGATGCAATGAGCGAAATTATTGACAAATCACTTAACGAAATCTTTGAAAAAGAAACAGAAAATCGTCCACTTCCATATCAGCAGCCTGTAATGGATCAGATGCCAGAATTTGACACAGAAAAGGATCTTACTTACACAGTTACATACGATGTATTCCCAAAAGTTGAAGTTAAGGAATTTGGCGGAATTACAATCAAAGAACCACAGGTTGCAATTGGTGACAAAGAACTCCAGGATGAATTGAAAGCAATCCAGGAAAGAAACGCTATCGTAATGGACAAAAAATCTGACGAAGCAGCTGCAAAATCAGATATCGTTACAATCGACTATTCAGAAGAAAACGGTGAAAACCGCAATGGATATGTATTCACAATCGGCTCTGGTGAAGATGCATACGGAATTGAAAACGATGTAATCGGTATGAAGAAAGACGAATCTAAAGAAGTAACTAAGGATTCAAAGAAAATCAAGATTACAGTAAAAGCAATCAAGACTCGTGATCTTCCAAAGATCGATGACGACCTTGCACAGGATGTTAGCGAAAAGTTCAAGACATTGGATGATTTGAAAGCAGACATCACAAGAAATATGGAAGTTGCTAAAAAACGCAAACTTGCAGAAATCAAGAGTCAGTCATTGCTCGAACAGCTTGTTGAAAAGAACCCATTTGATATCCCAGCATCTATGCTTGCAGCAGAATTAGATGGCCGCTGGAGAATGATGGCACAGCAGTTCCAGACAAGCCCAGAACAGCTTGAAAAAATGATTACAGCTTCTGGACAGACAAAAGAAGCTATGCTTGAACAATGGACAGGCGACAGCGAAAAAATGCTCAAGAGCAGAATCATCGTTGATTCACTTCTTAAAGCAAGAAATATTTCTGTAACTCCAGAAGAAATCGAAGCTAAGTATGCAGAAATTGCAGAAGAAGGTGGAATGACTGTAGAAGAAGTTAAAAAGCACTACGACGATCCACGTTCAAAAGAATGGCTTATCGATGATACAAAAGAACAGAAACTTTACGAAGAATTATACAAAGAAGTAAAAGTTTCAAAGGGTGACAAAGTATCTTTTGCAGACTTATTTGCTAACAAATAGTTCTTTAAAATAATTTCAGAAAAAGGCTATCTGATTTTAATTAGATAGCCTTTTTTTTTGACGTTTACAATGACAAAACAGTATATTTAAGATATATTGAAATAAGGAAAAATTATGATTGAAAGAATGAATACTTTAGTACCTTATGTAGTTGAACGCAGTGGAAACGGAGAACGTTCATACGATATTTTTTCTAGACTTTTAAAAGAAAGAATTATCTTTGTTGACGGCGAAATTAATGATGTAACAGCAGACCTTGTTGTTGCTCAGATTCTGTTCCTTGAATCAGAAAATCAGGAAAAAGATATTAGTATCTATATCAACTCTCCAGGAGGCTCTGTAACTGCAGGGCTTGCAATTTATGATACAATGCAGTATGTAAAATGCCCAATTCAGACAATTTGTCTCGGACAGGCAGCTTCTATGGGTGCATTCCTCCTTGCAGGCGGTTCAAAAGGAAAGAGATATGCACTTCCTTCTTCAAGAGTTATGATTCATCAGCCTTGGGGTGGCGTTGAAGGACAGGAAACAGACATTTCAATTCAGGCAAAAGAAATTTTGAGATTGAAAAAATTAACTATAAATCATTTTGCAGAACACACTGGTAAAAGTATCGAAACAGTAGCTGCAGATATGGAAAGAGATTTCTTTATGTCTGCACAGGATGCTTTGGAATACGGTATCGTTGACCACGTTATGGACAGGAGAAATAAATAATGAGAAAATTCGGTTCTAATCCAGATGCTGTTTACTGTTCTTTTTGTGGAAAACCAGCTGATTCAAACAGAAGAATCGTAACCGGCCCAACCGGAAACATTCACATTTGTAGTAATTGTGTTGACTTGTGCGAAGATATTCTCATGCAGCAGGAAGACAATATTGTTCCTATCGAACTCGCAGAAGTTCCTACTCCAAAAGAATTTAAGGAATACCTTGATCAGTACGTAATCGGACAGGATGAAGCAAAGAAAGTTCTTTCTGTTGCTGTATATAACCATTACAAGAGAATGTCTATTTCCAGCATGGCTCAGAGAACAAGCGATGTAAAAATTGAAAAATCAAATATTCTTTTAATCGGGCCAACAGGTTCCGGAAAGACATTACTTGCAAAAACCCTTGCAGAACGCTTAAAGGTACCGTTTGCAATTGCCGATGCCACCACCCTCACCGAAGCGGGATATGTTGGTGAAGACGTAGAAAACGTTCTCTTAAAGCTTATTAATGCAGCAGACGGAAACGTTGCAGCAGCTGAACGGGGAATCATCTTTATTGATGAAATTGATAAAATCGCCCGCAAAGGTGAAAACACTTCTATTACCCGCGATGTAAGCGGTGAAGGCGTTCAGCAGGCATTGCTCAAAATCATCGAAGGTACAACAGCAAGCGTTCCACCACAAGGCGGAAGAAAGCATCCTAACCAGGAAATGATTCAGATTGATACAACAAACATCCTCTTTATTCTTGGAGGAGCTTTTGTTGGACTTGATAAAATCATTGAACAGAGAACTGCAGAACATTCAATGGGCTTTGGTTCTAATATTGGTCAGCTTTCTCCAGAACAGCAGAGAGAACTTTTAAGCCTTTGTACTCCAGATGACCTTGTAAAATTTGGATTGATTCCAGAATTGATTGGTCGTATGCCAATGAATGTTGCATTAAAGGAATTAACAAAAGAAGACCTTGTATCCATCATGACAGAGCCAAAGAACGCTATTACCAAGCAGTTTAAGGCAAGCTTTAATATGGATGACACAGAACTCGAGTTTACTCCAGAAGCAATTGAAGCAATCGCCAATGAATCAATTATCCGAAAAACTGGAGCCCGCGGTTTAAGAGCAATTGTTGAATCTTTGCTTTTGAACAGTATGTACGAAGTTCCAAGTATTGAAGGACACAAAAAACTTACAATTACAAAGGAATTTGTAGAATCAAACAAATCTGTTGATCTCAAAAAATTCTTACAGGTGATTCCTGAAGAAAAGCTTGAATTAACAGCTAACTAAAAAAGAATCGGTGGTTCGACCACCGATTCTTTTTTAATCATCCAGTAAAGAACGGGCAATTGCAAAGGTTTTAGATACAGTATTTTCCCATGAAAAACCGGAAGCCCATTCTACACCCTTTTTAATTAGTTCATTTCTTAAAGTCTGATTAGAAACGATTTTTTCCATGCACATTGCAATTTCTTCTGGATTGTCAGAATTAAAATACAAGGCATTATTTCCGCTGATTTCAGGAAGAGCTGCCGCATTAGAACATAAAACAGGAACTCCGGTAGCCATTGCTTCAAGAACTGGCAATCCTACCCCTTCAATTACAGAAGGGAAAACAAGTGCTTCTGCCCCGGCATACAGCTTTGGAAAACTTTCATGAGGAAAATATCCTGTCAAAAATATATCCGATGCATAAGGCGATTCAAAAGCGGCCTTATGAATTTCTGCAGAATAAGGTCCTTCACTACCTGAAATTACAAGCCTATGAGGAAGTCCTGTTTTTTCCTTAAAAATAGAAAAAGCCTTGATTAACTCAACATGTTTTTTTTCTGGCCCTGACAATCTGGAGCCATAAATAAAATATGGGCGCTTAATTGCAAAAGGTTTAATATCAACAATATCATCATCAAGATCAATTGCAGGATAAAAAAGCTTATGATCTATTCCGTTGTAAACAACTTCAATCTTCTGCTCATCAATACCATGTGCTATAAGATCTTTTTTTATATATTCACTTGCTGCAATTATTTTATGACAGCGGTACAAACCTCTTTTAATCTGAACCTTCTGAGTCCAGTCTTTTTTTCCTTCTACGTTAGTTGATAAAATGGTATTAACAATGGCAATTCCTTTTTTCTTAAAAGAAACTGGAAGTACTTTATCAGGTGCGGGATAAAAAACGACATCATAGCCCTGAGCTTTTACAAATTTAGAACATGATGAAAAATGCCAGAATCTTTCCGAACTTAAAGAATCAGGAATATTTACGGATTTGTAAGAAATATCTTTTCCGGATGTATAGGTATAGTGATCTATTTCTGAACCAAATAATTCAACAGAATCTTCTTTTGAGCTTTGAATATTAGAAACAAAGGATAAAATATATGTTCCAAGGCCTGATCTTGCGTGATCACACCCAAAAGTATCAATACCGATTTTCATAGAATGATATTATAGCATAAAAAAATCCCCTATGCTATAATTTTTAGGAAATGAACGAAAGCAACGTATTTAATTTACTGGATAAATCTCTAACAGATAAACTTGAAACTCTCAATATAAAAGAACCTACAAAGGTTCAGGCACAGATTATTCCAGCTATCCTTGAAAACAAAAATCTAGTTTTTCAGTCAGAAACCGGAACCGGCAAAACACTAGCATATCTTCTTCCTTTAATTGACAAAATTATCAAGACAGAAAACAGAAACACAGCCACCGCCAAAATAATTATTGTAGCCCCGACTTTTGAACTTGCTTCTCAAATTAACCAGACAAGCAAAAGCATTTCAAACATCAAATCAGCATTATTCATCGGAGGCTCACCTCTTAAGAGACAAATTGAAAGTTTGAAAGAAAAGCCTGAAATTATAATCGGCACCCCTGCCCGCCTTTTGGAATTGATTAACCTCAAAAAACTTAAAACACAAAATATATCCGCAATTGTTTTTGATGAAGCAGACAGACTTGTAAAAAAAGAACTGTATGATGAATCAAAAGGCCTTTTGAATAGCCTTCCAAAAGAAACTCAGATTATTGCCTGCACTGCCACAATCGATAAGAATACGACAAAATTCTTTTCAGAAGCAGAAAAAATTGTTCTCCCAGCAGAAGATATTCTTACTAAAAATATTACCCACTGGGCAATTTACGCAGAAACAAGAGATAAAATTGACACTCTACGAAAATTTATTATTGCAGAAAATCCTCAGAAAGCAATTATTTTTACAAGTCGTGCAGATCAGGTAGAAAACATCTATACAAAATTAAGCTATAAAAAAATTGAATGTTCTGCCCTTCACGCCAAAACTGACAAACAGCTAAGAAAAGCTACAATTGACAGATTTAAGAGCGGAAAAATAAAAATTCTTATTACAAGTGACCTTTCAGCCCGTGGTCTTGATATACCAGGAATCACCCATATTATTC
>JAFNQK010000061.1 GCA_017386165.1 Treponema sp. | reverse complement strand
TCATCAAACATGATATCTGCAATCAAAGCAATACAGCTCAATGGTCTAAATTCAAAATTTAACCCCGCAAGAATATTATCATTAAAGGAAGAGACATTTCCAAGAATTACAAAAGGAACAGGCATAACATAGGCAGCCATAAATGGAGTACTTCCGACTGATGCCTCATAATAAGTAATAGAAAACTTATTCTTAAACAGAGGAAATTTTATTGCCTGAAAAGCCATAATTTTTTTGAAAAAATATGAATTTTCATTAATAGTACTTCGAGAGCCCAAAAGCCCCATATAATGAGTGTAACTAAAAAGTCTGTGGTTATAGGTTGCAGAAGTATTAAATGCCTGATAAGCAGAAGGATTTAAAATCAAATCAGTCTTTGGGAAAATTCCAAAACCGGTTTTATTAAAACCAAAGGTAAAATACAAGTCTTTATCGCCATAAGTAACATTTGCATTTGTATCCAGCAATAAATCTACAATTCCAATTGGAAAAGAAAGTACATCAATTTTCTGCTGTTTACTGTCAAAAATATACTTTGGATGAACATCAGCAAGAGTTACATCATTATTATAACCTGTAACACCAATTTCCCAGCTGGCACCAAGTTTTGGAGTAAAGGCATAATCCCCAACAGTCAAAATCTCAGAATCGATAAAAAGTTTATTTTCCCACTTGGCCTTTTTTGTGTCCTGGGCTTTTTCAACCTGCTTAAATTTTGTATCAAGGTCTGATTCAAAGCTCACATGAAAAATTCTGTCATACATTTTATGCAGATACATTTCTGCCCGTTTAGCATCGTGTTCATCAGGACATTCAGAAACCTGTTCAAGAATATCTTTAATTATATTTTGAGGATATGGCTTTAAAAGCGGAAGATTTTTTACATAACCTTTTAACGACCATGCAAGAGCATCTGTGTAAAATTCTTCTTCAGGATTAACTCCAACCTGTGCAAACAAACTTAAACCTAACAAAAACACAAACACAGTTGATACGACTTTTCTAAACTTCATATAATCCTCAAAAATAAAATTACATTATTCTACATTTTAAGATTATTAATTACAATATGTTGCTCCATGCTGTTTTATATGGTATTTTAAAGACGAGGTAGAATGTGAACGCTTCGGAAAAAGAAGAACTTTATGATTTGATAAAATGTGCTTCGGGAAATTTTTATGGATATACAGTTCCCGTCTTTATGAATAAGCCAGTTTTTTCAGATGATATTCAGACAGATAATAAAATTGAAGAATGCTCTTCATCAATAACCTTAGAAAATATTTGTCAAAAAATCTCAGAATGCCACCGTTGTCCCCTTCACTCTACCCGCAAAAATGTAGTTCCGGGAATGGGAATTAAAAATTCTCCGGTTCTTGTTATTGGCGAGGCTCCTGGAGAAGAAGAAGATAACTCCGGATTACCATTTGTAGGACAGGCGGGACAGCTCTTAGATAAGATGCTTGCAGCAATTCAACTGGACAGAAACAGAAACTGCTATATTGCAAATGTAGTAAAATGCCGTCCACCGTATAATCGAGACCCAAAGCAGGAAGAAACAGAAGCCTGCAAATCCTTTTTAGATGCTCAGATAAATATCTTAAAACCTAAACTGATTCTCGCACTTGGTAAGGTTGCTGTAAAAAATCTTTTGAATATTCCTGAAGAATTTTCACTGAATAAATACCGTCAAAAGATATTTGAATATAACCATGTTCCTATGATTGTCACTTATCATCCTAGTGCATTGCTCAGAAATATCGAATTCAAGAAACCTGCCTGGGAAGACTTAAAATTTTTTAAGGCAGAATTAGAAAAAATTGAACCTGACTATAATAAAAATTATCAGGAAGTAAAATGAAATATCTTCAGATTGTTCTGAATATTCCACTTAATCAGGCTTTTACTTACTCAATAACAGAGGAACAGATTTCTGAATGTAAAACGGAGCTCCAGGTCGGTCTTAGAGCTGAAATCCGTTTTGGAAACAGAAAGGCAACTGGCTTTATTACAAAAATTCTGGATTCGATTCCCGATAACTTTCCTGTTCCAAAAGAAAAAATACGAACAATTACCAGAATTATTGATTCAGAACCAATTTTTACGCCGGAATTATACGAACTTGCAGAATGGCTTTCAAAATATTATCTCTGTTCAATTGGAGAAGCTCTTTTTTCCATTATTCCATCAGGGAGAAGAGAAACAAGTGCCCAGGGCTTTTCTTTTGATAACGAAATCAGTGATAAAACCCGCCCTTCACTTTCTGCAGAACAGACAAAAGCTGTAGATGAAATTGTTAACAGCGCAAGAAATGAAAAAAGCTCCTATCACTATTTGTACGGACCAACCGGAACCGGAAAAACCGAAGTATTTTTACAGGCAGCAGAATGGCTCTTAAATGCCGGAAAAGGAGTAATTTATCTGGTTCCAGAAATTGGGCTAACTCCTCAGGTAATAAAAGCTGTAACAGAACGCTTTGGAGATACTGCAGCTGTACTACACTCAGGTTTAACCCCAAGTCAGAGACTTGGCCAGTGGAAAAAAATTATGCACAAAGAAGCGAGAATCGTAATCGGAGCCCGTAGTGCAGTTTTTGCTCCAGTTCCAGACCTTGGAATGATAATTATTGATGAAGAACACGACGGCTCCTACAAATCGGGAACAACTCCAAGATATCATGCCCGTCAGGCAGCAATGCACAGATGTTCGAGATTGAATATTCCTCTTGTAATGGGAAGCGCCACTCCAAGTGTGGAGGCCTGGCACCTTATGAACAGCCAGAAGCTTATTCGCCATACTCTAACACAACGGCTTGCAGGTGGTGCAATGCCTTCGATTAAAACTATTGATTTAAGTAAAACAGCAAATAACGGTTGTATTTCAGAAGAGCTGGAAAAAGAAATTCGCACCACCATCGAAAACAAAAAACAGTCCATTCTATTTTTAAATCGACGGGGATTTACTCACTTTTTTAGATGCAATACCTGCGGTTTTGAAATGAAATGCAAAAACTGTTCGGTTCCAATGACCTTTCATAAAAATGAAAACCGCTTAAGATGTCATTACTGCGGCTGGTCTACAGTTCCACCTCAGTTTTGTCCGCAATGCAGTTCTCTGGATGTAGGTTACAGCGGCTTTGGAACAGAATATATTGAAAGTGAAACCCAGGCAAAATTTCCAAATGCAAGAATTGTCCGTATTGATACTGATGCGCTGACAAAAAAAGGTGAACTTCAGGAAAAACTAGATGCTTTTAGACGGGGAGATTTTGATATCATGCTGGGAACCCAGATGGTGGCAAAAGGACTTAACTTCCCTAACCTTCAGCTTGTAGGTGTAATTCTGGCAGATACCGGACTCCATATGCCGGATTTTAGGGCCGGAGAAAGAACTTTTAGTCTCATAACCCAGGTTGCAGGCCGGGCTGGAAGATATTTTCCGGACGGAAAAGTATTTGTTCAAACCTATAATCCATACCGTGAACCAATTAAATACGCCTGCACTTCTCAGGTATCTGATTTTTATCAGTTTGAGCTTACTCAAAGAAAAATACTGGGCTTTCCACCTTTTTCAAGGCTGTTACGACTTGTTTTTAGAAGCGCAAATCAGGCTCTTGCATATAAAACCTCATGCCAGGCCTCAGAAATTCTGCAAGAACTTTTAAACCAGAAAGCAGATGTTATTGGACCTGCAGAATGTCCAATTGCAAAGATTTCTCAAAACTTCAGATTTCATGTAATTTTAAAAAGCAATAATATTTCGATTATGCAGCAGGCGGTTAATAATTTGTTGAATAATTACAACCACCCGCAGCAGGTTTATATCGAATGCGATGTAGATCCAATATCACTTCTTTAAATTTTCAGGATTGTTACGGTCATGACGGACAATTCCATCAAAAATTATTTTATATAAGAATAGACCGTGACTTGGAGCTGTTGCACCGGCAGATTTTCTATCTTTTGCATTCAGGATTTTTTCCATGGAATCCAAAGGCGCATTTGCCTTATCAAGTTGAATCAAAGTCCCTGTTATTGTCCGAACCATTTTCCACAAAAATGCATTTGCTTCAATTTCAAATACAAGCATTTCCTTGTCATCAGGAAAAACTTTTTGAGTAAAAAAATGAGCCTGTTCAATATATCTCATGGTAGAAAGACTTTCATCACCACTTGCCGCAAAGCTGGCACAATCCAGTTCCCCTTTTAGGCAGGCGCAATATTTATTAAGCCGTTCAATATCAGGCTGATAATTGACACACCAGGCATATCTGGTTTGGCTTGCCTGAATATCAAAAGGACAAATAAAATATCTGTAAACGCGGCTGGTTGCATTAAAACGAGCATTAAAATCCATAGGAACCTCACGGGCTCCAACAATACGGATATCCTGGGGCAAAAAAGTATTTATAGCACGGGGATATCGGTCAACAGGAATAGAATCTATGGGAGAAATAAAGTTTGCAGCCTGGCCCATTGCATGAACACCACTATCAGTTCGTCCTGAACCATATAAAATTACAGGAGTTTTATGTAATTTTTCGAGGGCAATTTCAATTTCGCCCTGAACAGTGCGCATGGAATTTTTAATTTCTCCGCAATCCTGTCTCTGCCATCCGCAAAAATCAGTGCCGTCATAAGAAACTGTAAGAAGAATATTTCTCACTTTTTTATCCTAAAAATCGTCGTCGTTTAATTCTTTTGAAAGTTTATCGTATAAATCACGGGCTTTTTCAAGGAGAGGTCCCGGTTTATCTTTAGAAGATTTACCAAGACCGAAAATGCGCGCAATCGCAGTTTTGCTCTCTGCAAGTTTTTTCAATCTAAGCTGAAGATCATCCTGCTGTCCGTAGGTATACTCTAAAAGACCACAAAGATAAATTACTCCATCCCAGCCGTAATTTTTGTCCATATCAGGGCCCATATTTGCCAGGGCAGAACTCTTTTCAGTTCTGTCGGTTTCATTATAAATTGCCTGCTGATAATAAAATAATGCTTTTCGATAAAAAACCTGAGAAACATAATCATAATTATGTTCCGGGCACATCATATCCAGCTCTCGTGTAAGCCAGGCAAGTCTCAAACTTAAAATTGCACTTTTGAGAGTCGGAATAAGTTCTTTATTTGTATCTGCATAAGTCAAAAGTGCAAGATAATACATAGCACAGCCGTCATATAGACTGCGCTCATGCTTTAAATTGAAATGTGGAAAAATAGCTTCGACTTTTTTCTTGCGCTCATCTCTTTTTTGAAAAAGAGTATTCTGAACATCTTTATTCTTTATATCTTTATAATCACCCCATAAGAGGGCTGTATTGCAGTTTGGACAGGCACCAATTTCATAAATTAAAGGAAAAATCCGCCCAAATTTTGCAGAAGGTTCAAAGGTTCTGTGCAAGTCATCTGACAATCCGCCGGCAATCATTCGTCCATTACCACTAAGCATTACTTCGCGGTCAAAGTTTTTATTACAAACAGGACAAGTTACCTTTTCTTTTGACCAGTATGAAATGGCCGGCTTTTTCTTTTCTGAAGTATTTTTTGATGATGCTGCCATTTTTCCTCCCTAACCTTCTATAACCACGAATGCAATCGCAGAATCACTTTCATGACTTAATGATATATGAACTTGTGGATTATTGCATCTTTTTTTTAAGATTTCCAGAGCTTTATTCTCCAGTACAAGATACGGTTCTCCGCTTTCCTTATTTAAAACATAAACATCTTTAAGATCAAACCCAAGTAAACCTGTTCCCAAAGCCTTTCCAAAAGCCTCTTTTACAGCAAAACGAGCGGCATAATGCTCACAAGATTTCTGAACAGACTTGAACGACTTGCATTCTTTTGGATTAAAAAATCTTTCAATCATAGAAGGATTTTCAACCCATTTCTTG
>JAFNQK010000060.1 GCA_017386165.1 Treponema sp. | reverse complement strand
CTGACTTGAATAATCAAATCCATCTAGTTTTGTATGATTATCCAGACTGTAGCATGGTTCCAATTTTAAGAGGTTACTTAATTCATTGCAAAAAATAACTGCTTCGCACCAGTTTACAGATTCAACCGGGTGGTTTGCTTTTTTTATTTTTGAAGGGTTTATTTTCATTACGGCTTCATACAATTCTTGCGTAACAAGTGCTTTTGAAATTTTGAATGCAGATAGATTTACTTGATGTGCAGATTCTCCTTTGCCCATAACAAACGAGCCGCCTTCGATAAAAATCATTTCTGGAGGAACGAAGCCAAGATTATCAATATTTGTTATTCCTTTGCCACACCATGGGCAAAAAGAATCTGTCCTATTGATTATTTTTAAACAGGAAGGGCAAGGTATCCAATTTTTAGACTGAACAAGATTTGTTCCGCAGTTTGAACAGAACGCTGCGCCGGGAATAACAAGGTTTGCGCATTTAAGACATTTTTCCATAATTCTCCCCTGTAAAATGGTAAATTAAGAAAATTATAACATAATTTTTCAAAACCATGTATAATTTGTTTGAGAGGAAAAAAATGAATATTAAGCAAAGTTTAAATGGAACTGTTTTAACACTTGAAGTAGAAGGTCGATTGGACACGGCAACTGCACCTCAGCTTGAAGAAGTTGTAAAAAAGGAAACTCTAACAGCAAGGGATATGATTTTGAATCTTTCTAAAGTTGAATATATTTCAAGTTCCGGGCTTCGAGCAGTTCTTATTGCACATAAATTAATGACTTCTGTTGGAGGTCAGTTGATTGTAAAAAGTCCATCGGATTTTTGTAAACAGGTTTTTGCCGCTACAGGTATGGATTCAGCGCTTTCAATACAAGAATAAATGTCGCGGGGTAATATTCTTTCTACAGATTTTTTTCAAAGTACAGAATATTACTTCCGTTTTCGTAGCGGTATTCTACTTTATCCATGAATTTTTTTGTAAGGAAAATACCCAAGCCTCCGATTTTTCGCTCTTCGGCACCTAAAGTAATATCAGGGTCTGGTTTTGCAAGCGGATCAAAGGGGATTCCCTGATCGCAGAATTCTACGCAAAGTCGTTTTGGTTCTGTTGCCAAAGATGATGTGATTGTTACGGTTCCTGTATTTTCGCCGTATGCGTAGTGTGCAACGTTTACAAATATTTCTTCGACAGCAAGTTCAACCTTGTTTTCTATCTCGAGAGTTAATTCATCCTGAACTGGTGATTTTACAAATTCGATTACTCCCGCAAGATTTTTGTCATCTGCTTCGAAAGTTTTTTTCATGCTGACGAATCTCCATTTTGAATTATTATAACATAGAATTCTATATTTGATTAAAAAATCCAATTTTTTATCGCCCTGTTTTTGAATAAATGCTAGAATACAAGAAACAGGAGGGAAAATGCTCGGTTATATTATCAACTTTTTTAAGGCTTTGAATACAAATTGCAAGCCAAGTCAGATTGCAAATTCTTTTTGTATCGGTTTAATTCTTGGTTTTATGCCAAAAAATAATGTTTTTTGGTTTATTCTTATTGTGTTTTTTGCGTTTGTCAGAATAAATAAGTGCGGTTATTGCATTATGATTTTGTTAGG
>JAFNQK010000059.1 GCA_017386165.1 Treponema sp. | reverse complement strand
CAGGACATTTACTAAAGTAATGGGCGCCACCCCGTCAGCTTACCGAAGAACCAAATGAGGTATACGGAGGCAACGGAATATTACGGAATCAGCCTTACGAAGCTGAAGGAAGTTGCCAGAGCAGCAAAGGCTGTCAGGAAGATTGACCGTCTTGTGCTGATTGATATTGAAAAACTAGATACTTTCATAGATACGTTCGAGCCTTAAGGAGGAGCCATGGCATCAGAGAGAAAAGACAGTAAGGGCAGAGCCCTTTACTAGGGCGAATATGAACGCCCCGATGGCAAGTACAAGTTTTCCTATACCGAAAACGGAAAGCGGCTGTATCTGTATGCTCCGACGCTTACCAAACTCCGGGAAAAGGAAAAGAAGATTAACAGGCTGCAGATTGAAGGCATTGACACATACCCAGAAACAGATAATAAAGATATTTTCATCGATTTTTTTGTATCCGCAAATTAATTTTACGTTTACATAATTATACCACAATTTAAATCCATTCTCCACGAATCTTATATGGAGTAATTTCAATATTCCAGGGGAGAAGCTTTTTCCAGTCATTTTCAGTTTCAGCATAAGGGGCTTTTTCAAAAAGACATCTGAGATAATCTTCAGGAGCAATCCCATTCTGCTTGGCAGTTTCAATAAGGGACAGAAAAAAACATGATGCTCTTGCTCCATTACCGCTACCGCTGAAAAGAAAATTGCGTCTTGCCATTACCCAGCTTTTTACGCTACGTTCTGCAGCATTGGTCGAAAAAGTTGCTTCCGGATATTTTATAAAGTTTTCAAGATTCTCCCATCGGTTTAAGCAGTAGTTTATAGCTTCCTTTGTCTTTGAGGAATCAAGAATCATTTCCTTCTGTTTCTTTTCAAGAAGCCATGAATGAAGGGTATCCATGTGAGGTTTTACATCATTTACTCGTCTTTCAAGGAACTCAGTTTCAGAAATTTTTCCTTCATCAAAAAGTTTTCTGAGTCGATTCTCATTGTCAAATACATCCTTAAACAGCTTTATGGCTTGTACTGCATGTTTTGACTTTGTTGCCTTTACTGCATCAGCGAATCCACGACGGGCATGAACCCAGCAGTTGAGTAATTCTATTTTATGGTCTGGATGGCTAAGGTTCCAGTAATTGATGGCAGC
Organism: Treponema sp.; assembly: GCA_017386165.1. Taxonomy (GTDB): domain Bacteria; phylum Spirochaetota; class Spirochaetia; order Treponematales; family Treponemataceae; genus Treponema_D. The sequence continues at coordinate 2,045 of JAFNQK010000059.1, read as the reverse complement.
ATTGTAGCCGGAATATCCGTCGGACTGGATTACATTCCCTTCATAGCCTTCAAGAAAATCCAGGACGTTCTTTCCACTACGGGTCCATCTGAAATTGTATGAGAAAACAGGATGTTCCTTTGTTCCGCCAAGAACCACCCACATGTAGCAATTTTTGCGGCAATCCTCTTCCAGGTCATCGGCTTTCTTCCTGTATCTGGCCTCGTCCCAGTATTCAGCTTTCAATTCTTCCGGATCTATTTTCAGAACTTCTACCGGGCTTTCGTCAAACATCAGAAGTTTTGTCTTCTTCAGTTCTGAATTAAGAAGCTTTTCCAGAGGCTTGAGTCTTTCATGAACCTTCAGTGACCAGTTGCACATATTCTGTCGGCTGATGCAGATTCCCTGCCAGTTGTAGGTATCTTCAAGGCAGTAGAAAGGTGTATGTTTCATATACTTGCTGATGAATATATGGGCAAGCAGTTCAGGTGTTGCGAGGGAATGCTCAATAATCCGCTTTTCCTTTGCAGCTTTTCTTACAGGCTTATCGTTATCATCAAGGCAGTTTTGACACTCGTAAACATAACGGTGAACTTCCTCGATGTATTCTGATGAAGGAACATGAACGATTCTTTCGCTGACGATTTCACGAACCTTTACCATTTTTGTTCCGCAGTTACTGCAATTTTTTTCATCTTCAGAAAGGTCTATTACATATTTCTGGCGGGGAAGGTTCTTAGATTTGTTCCTGGTTCTGCCGGGCTTTTTCTTTTCTGATTTTCTGTCAAAAAGATCATCATCATTAAGGGCCTGCGCTATGTCTTCATCAGAGATTTCAGGACACTGGTTTTCAATTTTTATTCCCATTTCCTCAGCGTCAAAAAGGAATGGCTGTGATTCATAAAGTTTTTTGAGGGATTCTGTTTTTGCAGCAAACTCTCTGGCTCTTTTTACAGCAAGCTTTTCATTAAGAATCTTTATTTCTGCCTGCTGTTCACGGATTTTCTGGTCTTTTTCTGAAAGACGTGCGTTCATCTTTTCGAGTAGGAGTAAAGCTTCTGCAAGTGATTCTGGTTTTCCGTCTTTCATATTTAAAGAATAGCATTTTTGAATTCTTTTAAAAAGTAGTTTTAAAAAGAAAAATCAGAAAACTGAATCAAACTTTATTTCTTCATGGGCACGCCAGAAATCAATTCCTGCAAGAAGCATTTCAAACTGCTCTGTGTTTATTTCTCTTGCTTCCTGACTTGTGTTAGGCCATGGCCAGGTTGCCATTTCAAGTCTTTTCTGGGCAAGCCAGAATCCAGTTTTGTTCCAGAATATAATCTTGAGCAGTCTGTGGCTTTTGTTGCAGAAAAAGAATACGGAATTGCTTAAAGCATCCAGATGCATTTCATTTTCAATGATTGCTAAAAGTCCTGTAACTCCTTTTCGAAGATCAGTAGGACCTGGCCTTACGTAAAGTCTAGCACCTTCAAAATCTATTTTCATAAAGAAGCCATTGCTGCAAGGATTTCCCGGATAATTACCGCATTACTGTTTCCAGAAATTTCAATCTCTATTCCAGCCTTACGGATTATCAGGTTCTGTTTTTCCTTTATGAAAGTTGATTTTAATTCAACAAAATGAACATCTGCAGCCTGGCATGCTTCTGCAGATTTGTATTTAGTCACCCATGCAGACAAAGTATTAGGCTTTATGCCATATTCTGGGGCGAATACTGTCTGTGATTTTCCTGACTGGATGTATTCCTCAACAATTTTCTGACGTTCTTCACGACTGTAATTTGATCTCATAATTTCTTCCACCTTGCGTAGAAGTTTAGTCCAAAGATTTATTTTGGGAAAATACATGAGAATTGACGGTTACTGCCGAAATAATTTGCTGAAAAGGAATTATTGTATAGACCAATTTATCCTTCTGAAATGAATCATATTATCTGGAAAGATTCGTTTCTGTAAAAGTGTTTATTTTGTAAAATGTTGATTTGCCACTGCCGGGCAATCCAACAAAAAGAATCATTTCCATATGATTCCTCCTGAATAATAAAATGCACCAGCAGTTTT
>JAFNQK010000058.1 GCA_017386165.1 Treponema sp. | reverse complement strand
GATTACTATCTTGTAAACGGTGCAAAAATCTCAGAAACTCTTCGCGGTGAAAACTTTAAGAAAGCCGGCGTTGAAGTTTACTACACTGGAAACAGTCCTTACGTATGGGCTAGATTCCCTGGAAAAAAGAGCTGGGATGTATTTGATACAATCCTCGATAAATGTCACATCGTAACAACTCCAGGTAGTGGCTTTGGACCAAGTGGAGAAAGTTTTATCCGCTTCAGTTCATTTGGTCACCAGGAAGCTGTAAAAGAAGCTTGTGAACGTTTGGCAAAACTTGAATTCTAATTAAGCAACTTTGCAATAAAAAAGGCGTGCGCTTCAAATTAGATAAATGAAGTGTACGCCTTTTCTTTTTTATTGACCAAAAAAATTATATCTGGGATTTATATCCAATACTAAAGGCGAATGCGCCAAGATAATCCTGATATCCGTCATAGAATTTTGTAATATTAACTTTTAATGCGGCTTTTAAATCACCGTTATTAAACTTTGTTGATAGATATGGTGTAGACTGAATTGTAAAGTTCATATTTCCAAATGAGTTTTGCAGGAATGTTCCCTGAAGCACTGTGTCCAGCCCAACCCCCGGTAAAGTTATTGAACTGTCAATTCCGAATACAAAGGTCTTGTTTCTTATATACAAAACGTCTGTGAACAAATCCAGGTTTGCGCCAAAGGATGCTGTTTCTGCATATTTATAATTTATATGATTAAAGGAATCGATAAACATATTGTTTTTTGCTGTAGAAGCAGGCATGTGGAATAGTCCGATGTGTAGCTGGAATTTTGAAGTTTTGATTCTTGGTTCAACAAGGAAATATGCATTCAAAAAATCCCCATATTTTCCATCTGCTGTATCACGTTTGCTGAACGGCATTTCTGTAACTCCCCCCTGAATAAACAGAGAAGAAGTATAAGCGTTTCCAATAAGAATATTTGCACCGGCTCTCCAGTGTAATGTATCGATTACGAGATATGCGTCCTGCTGGTTACTTGTTCTTAAAGGGAATCCAATTCCACCTGCAAGATCGAATGTAAAGAATCTGTATACCCCGGCATATCTTGCATCAAAATTGAGCCAGTTTGTACTGCTCTGCTGGTTTACATAACCATAAAGTCCAACGCACATAGGCTGTTTTGCAAAATGGATAACATCAGAGATACCGATTCCAAATAATTCATATATTACAGAAGTTGAAAGACCGAGCCAGTTTTCCATCAATCGGCTGGCAACTTGTTTTACGCCAAACTGTCTTCTTAACAAAACGTCTGAACCAATCGGTTCGTATGTTCCGACAAAGGCTGAAAGGTAGTTTGTTGAATCAAGTAATGTTCTTCTATAAATAAGTGAAAGTTCGTCAATCTGGAATAAAGAATTGAATTTATCTGCTGTACTTGTATTTGCTGTTGTAAAAATAGAGGTATCGATTAAATCGTCTGTTTTAATAGAAAACTCACCGCGCAATAAAAGATTTGGAGTAATACTTATCTGGCCGCTTAAATAGGCTTCGATATTACCTTTAACATCTATTTTTTCAGGATTTAGAAGGCTGTTTTGAACTCCAAAATTAACTTTTGCACCGGCAAAACCTGTAAAATATGCATTTGAAAATGCAAAAGAGGATAATGAAACAAATATTATGGTAGTAATTAAGCTTTTTAGATTTTTTTTCATAGCAAACTCCAGAAAAAACAGATACAAATACTCTTCTATTATCGACTTTATAATGATAAAGCATAAATAAAACTTTTCAATATAGAGAATATAATTATTTGTTTAAAAAAAATAAAAAAAATTATTGAAATCTGTTATTTTGGTTGTATAATTAATCTATATGAGTGATTATCTTGATCCAAACAACGAAGAACTGCTAAAAGACTTCTTTGCCGAAGCAGAACAGCAGGTCGAAACGCTAGAAAGTAACATACTTGTAATTGAAAATGACCCGACTAACCACGACGCGGTTGATGAAATCTTCCGTGCTGCCCATACTTTAAAAGGTGGTTCGGCAACCGTTGAAATGACTGAATTGTCGGGATTTACTCATAAAGTAGAAGATGTTCTGGACGAAATTCGTTCTGACCGTCTTGAAGTTACTGAAGAAGTTGTAGACATCCTCTTGACCTCAATCGACGTAATTAAGGCGATGATGGATGCTCGTCGTAATGGTGAAATTTATTCAGAAGATGTTTCTGAAATTGAAGGAAAGCTTAAGTCTTATATTCCTGAAAAAGGAGAAAAGAAGGCTAAGTCTAAAGCTCCTGCTGGTACAGGTCCAAAGGCTGCTCCTAAAAAAGCACCGGAACCGGCTCCTGCTCCAAAGGCAGCAAGTGGGGCTTCTCCGTTTAAATATCCGAGTCTTCCGGAAGCAGAGTTTGAAGAACTTAAGAATTCTTGTGAAGGTTCTCAGAAGTTATGGCGGGTTGCCGTTAAATTTGATGAAAATAATCCTATGAATTCCGTTGGAGGAATTCAGGTATTTGCTGCATTAAAAGCATGCGGTAGCGTATTAAAGACTATCCCTGATTTTGATGCATTGTATGAAGATGAATTCTACGAAAATGTATTCTATTACATGGCTTCTGATGCAGATTCATCAAAAATTGAAGATGTTGCGTTCTTAGGCGATGTAACACTTTGTGTTGATGCACAGGTTCTGACAAGTGCTCAGGGCTCAGAAGATGCCGTAGATTCTGTTCAGCCTGAAGTTCAGGAAGAAGAAGTTATGGAGACACCTGCAGAAGAAACTGTTGTTCAGGCAGAAGTTAAGCCTGAAGCAAAAGAAGAAAAAGCTGCCGCTAAACAGCCTGCTCCAAATAAGGATCATGCAGCAAATCAGCAGAGTAGCGTACTTCGTGTAGATTCTCGTCGTATTGACTACCTCTTGAATCTTGTCAGTGAAATTGTAATTGCTAAGGCTGCATTCAACCAGCTGAAAGCAAATCTTACAACAGAACTTGCTAATTTCCAGACAAGCGGAACATTATTCCGTGAAAAATATAATCGCCTCTTAGACCAGATTCCTCGATATATCGAAGAAGGAAAAGAAGGTAAGAGTATGCGCGAAATCCGTGCTGAAATCACACAGGATTTTGGGGCTCTCGGTGGAATATTTGATGAAGATGATGCTAATTTCAAGGCATTGAATGCAAAACTCCGTTCTTCAACTCAGAATTTGGGGCGTATTGCCGGAGAATTGCAGGAAGGCGTAATGAAAATCCGAATGGTTCCTATCAATCAGATTTTCAGCCGTTTCCCTCGTGTAGTTCGCGACTTGCAGCGTGACCTTGGCAAGAAGATTGACCTCGTAATTGAAGGTGAAGATACAGAACTTGATAAGTCAGTAGTAGAAGATCTTCTTGATCCAATTATGCACTGTGTTCGCAACTCTGTTGACCATGGTGTTGAATCACCAGAACAGCGTCTTGCAAACGGTAAGAGCGAAACAGGTAAGGTATTGCTCAAAGCATCTAACGAAGGTAACCAGATTGTAATTGAAATTGCAGATGATGGTGCCGGAATTGATGTTCAGAAGGTAAGAAATAAGGCTATTCAGAAGGGTATTATTCATCCTGACAAAGTTGTTACCGATCAGGAAGCTTATCAGTTGATTTTTGAACCAGGATTCTCTACTGCAGATAAGATTTCAAGTGTATCTGGACGTGGTGTAGGGCTTGATGTCGTTAAAACAATGATTGATAAGTTGAACGGTACTGTAAATGTAAGTTCATCAAAAGGTAAGGGAACAACATTTACAATTAAGCTTCCACTTACTTTGGCTATTATTCAGGGTCTTTTGGTTAAGGTTGGAAAACAGATTTATTCTATCCCAATCGCATCTGTTATCGAAAGCCAGAGAATTAAGCCTGAAGAAATTAAGACAATCGATAATTATGAAGTTCTTAATGTACGTAATGAAGTTGTCAGCGTACTTAGACTTTCAAGACTTTTTGGTATTCAGTCTGCTCAGCAGGATGAATATTGTAACATTGTAATTGTTGGATCTAAAGATAAGAAGGTCGGAATTATGGTTGATACCCTCATCGGAGAAGAAGATGTCGTTATCAAACCTTTGAAAGACCAGTTTACTGTTAGTCCAGGAATTGCCGGAGCTTCTATTCTTGGTGATGGTTCAGTTTCATTGATTATTGATGTTAATCAGTTGCTGGATTTGAGTATTAAGCAGGATATTGATGCTCAGCGTTTATTGAATGCTTAAGGAGGATTGGTAAATATGACAATAGAATCAATACTTATTACAGAAGATACTGCAGATTCTAAAACTGACTTGATTGCCAAGACTCAGGAAGATTTGAACGCAGCTCGTCGCCGTCAGGAAACAATTGACTTTAAGATGGTCACTTTCTGTCTATCTGGAAAAGACTATGCTATCGACATCATGTATGTAAAGGAAATTGCAAAAGCCGGCCAGTTTACTTTTGTTCCTAATACAATGCCTTTTGTAATTGGTGTATATAACCTTCGTGGTGATATTATTCCTATTATCGATATGAGAATTTTCTTTAATGCTCCAGTTCCTGAATATAAGGACGGGGAATTAAGAAATCTCCTGATTCTTAAAGTTGAAGATCAGACTTTTGGTATTGTTGTTGATAAAATTGACAAGGTAGTTGGTGTTCAAAAAAGTTCTATTCAGCCTCCTCATCCTTTGTTTACAGATATCAACGTAAAATATATTTCTGGTGTTGTCGAAGCAAATAAACGTTT
>JAFNQK010000007.1 GCA_017386165.1 Treponema sp. | reverse complement strand
ATGGATAATCATCTCGGTTATGAAAAATCCGAACGCTCAGACAGCGACGACTATCGTAACGGCTATAAAACAAAGACCGTTCAGTCTTGTGTTGGCGATATTGAAATTGAAGTTCCTCAGGACAGAAAATCAACATTCGAACCAAAAGTGGTAAAAAAAGGTCAGAAAGACATTAATGACATCGATAAGAAAATCATTGCGATGTATGCAAAGGGAATGACCACCCGTCAGATTTCTGACACCATTGAGGACATCTATGGCTTTGATGTTTCTGAAGGTTTTATCTCTGATGTAACGGACAAGATACTTCCGCAGATTGAAGAATGGCAGAACAGACCTCTGGATGAAATCTATCCGGTAATTTACATCGACGCAATTCACTATTCAGTTCGCGACAACGGCATTATTACTAAAAAGGCAGCTTACGTAATTCTTGGAATTAACTGCGAAGGTCACAAAGAAGTTCTTTCTCTCGCCATTGGAGAAAATGAGACTTCAAAGTTCTGGCTTAATGCCCTGAATGAACTTAAGAACCGCGGTGTAAAAGATATTATGGTTATCTGTGCTGACGGGCTTACAGGCATCAAGGAAGCAATATCAGCTGCCTTTCCAAAAACTGATTACCAGCGCTGTATGGTGCACATGGTTCGTAATACACTCAAATATGTCGCCTCAAAGGATATGAAAGCCTTTGCAGCCGATTTGAAGACGATATACAACGCAAATACCGAGAAAGACGGCTTGAAAGCCCGCGACCGTGTTGTTGAAAAATGGGCTGCAAAGTATCCTAACTCTATGAAACGCTGGATTGAAAACTGGGATGTTGTAGTTCCAATTTTCAAGTTCTCCAAGGATGTCAGGAAAATCATTTACACCACAAATGCCATCGAAAGCCTGAATTCCAGTTACCGTAAACTCAACCGGCAGCGCAGCGTTTTTCCGAGTGACCAGGCTCTGCTCAAGGCTCTATATCTGGCAACCTTTGAGGCCACTAAAAAATGGACACAGCCGATTCATGGCTGGGGACAAGCTTACGGTGAAATGTGCATCATGTACGAAGGTCGACTCCCAGACTAGCCATAAAAAAAGCCAGTTTCAAAAATCTTGAAAACTGGCCATAAAAAATTATTTCCTGTGAGGATGGGCTAAGGACTCTATTTCTTTAGTCCATTCCTCGGAGTCTAGCGGATCTACTCCGCCACAACACTGGTCAACATAATCTTGATAAATTTTGCTGTTAGTAAAATCATTGGAAAGATTTGATAAAATGTCACAGTCCCAATTTCGGGCTTCAATTTCGTCAGCCAGAGAAACAACTTTTGCCCGGGCTGTAACTGCCTCTGAAGAAAGCCTTTTGACATCCTCAATCATAGCTTCAATTAATTTTCGTATTTCAATGCTTTCTTCAGTCGTAAAATCCATATAAAATTTCCATCCTGTAAAAATTCAGTAACGCTATTGATAAAAATCATTTTAATGCTTATATTCGAATTATAACAGTAGCTGTTAGCTGCTTGCGGGATATACCCGCATTAATATTTTTTATCGCAGCCTACTGAATTTACAGAAAGAACTTCACAGTCTCGATACATATTTTACTTTTGATTTTAATAGTGGTGCATTATTTCAAATTTCATTTGAAGGAAAAGTTTTGTACACTTCGGAATGTTGTCCTAATCCAAATTATAATGACACTTATGGTGTTGATATTAAAAACTTCATCTATACCAATTCAAAAATTGAGTTTGATTTATTAGACGGTGAATATTCAGAATCAGAATATGCTCATTATGTGATTAGTATTTAATTGTATTAAGTTTGAAAGTTTTTTATTAAGTTCTATCCTATAAAAAAAAACGGTGGATGAAAGTTTAGTTCTTTCATCCACCGTTTATGTGTGATTTATTTCTATT
>JAFNQK010000057.1 GCA_017386165.1 Treponema sp. | reverse complement strand
GCGAATCATATGCTGCAGGGCTACAAGAATTGCAACAATAATTTTTTCGTGTTCTTTTTTGTAAATATCAACGCACCACTTGTCGTGTATTGAAAACATCTTCTGCGCAATTACTGCTATAACTTCATCCGAACTGTCATAAATCTCAAAGTTCAAGCCAAGAAGATTTCCTCTGAGCTGCCAACCAAGCCCCTCTATATTTGTGATATCCTTTATGATGTGAAAAATCTCGTTAGAAAGCTGGAATTCTTTTCCGTCGTCCATAACAACAAAACGTCTTTCGTGTAGACTTAAAAGCTTGCGTCTTATGTTTGCTACATGTTCACCATCTGCAGTGTAAATATCAGTTGTATCATGTAGCGTAAGAATTTTGGTATCTGCTTCATACAAAATCGTTTCTGAAGCATCCATAATATCAATATGATGATGAAGGGTAAAAACCTTTGTGCTTGTAAAAAGCGAAATGGCCGGTGCTCCAAATCTTTCAACATTGTTTACATTTGCATTTTCTCCGGCATTGCGGTATCTGTGAATTTTTGAAAAGATTCCCATTGTGTTTTCCCCTTAAAGTAACTTTTTTATATTATTATGATTTTTTTTGCTTTCAAAAATATCCCAAGTATCAGCATATAGCACACAGTCTTAGGCAGCATGAGCATTCCAAGCAGAGGAAGAAGAGATGCAAAAACTGCTACAGGGATGTAGAAAAGAAAGGACAGACTGACATACAACCACATTCTTTTGAAAAGCGGATTTTCCCTTCGTGTCTTGAAGTAGATAATCACAATCAGAATTCCAATTGCAATGAATGGGATATTTCTGAGACAGCCCCAAAGAACGGAGCCTTCGCCTGTGAGCCAGTGATTTCCCGGTAAGAAACAGATAAAAATTCGGCAGGCAGTCAGCAGCCAGAGACAAATGGCCATTGATTTTTTCTTGCCTTCTTCCCAATTAAAAAGCTTTGTATGCAGGAAAAAAATCAGCATATAAAAGAAGGTCATTGTGATTGATGTTACAAGTTTGCCAAATCCCAACCAGGCTGTAAAATCACTTTCGATAAAATAGTTGAGAACCCGCGGCACCAGATGAAAAGCATCGCCGCACCCAAGAATCAAAGCTGAGCTTCCCATCAGTTTTCCGACTGTATCACGCCGCCCCATAAGAATCACAATTCCGGAAATTATTGCAAACAATAAATAAATTATGTCAAAAGTTGATTCTCCGTATTTCATCAAAGCCTCCAGAATTATTTTAATGCACAAATTAAAAATTATGAAGATAAACTTAATAGAAAAAATACAGGACCCGTGCTATCATAAAATACGGAACTTTGAGACGCATATAATTCTGACTTTGAACAATCAGGAAAACACTATGGCAAGCATTTTGATAAAAGATACAACACGTGAACAGCGGGAACAGATTGTCCGCGAATCACTGGGCGACGAATACGATGTTGGCTGTGGAATGATTTAATAAGAAATGAACTTATTGTTTACCGCAATAACGTCTACTTTCATGAACAATAAAG
>JAFNQK010000056.1 GCA_017386165.1 Treponema sp. | reverse complement strand
GTATGGGGCTATTTGCAGTTTTAAATGCTTTTTTTGCCCACTTCTGCTTATTATGGCTTTATGAAAAAACGAAAAAATTAGGATTTAATATTGCAGTTCATTTTATTTATAATCTGATTATATTTGTAATAGCCTTTCAAATGTCCACTGGCTTATAAATACTTTGTAGTTCCATTTTCCTGGAAGAAAATATTCAATGACTATATCTTCATCCGAATATCGATAAAAATTCAGGGTTATGTAATTTCCGTCAGAATACTCTACTCTGTAGCTGCCTGCAGTTCTTAAATTTGAAGTAGATTTTGCATATAAGGAACCGTGTCTTAATTCCTTTAGATAAGAAAAATCTGCTTCAGAGTCAGTCAAAACTTTTTTCTTGTTATTAATATTTTGAATGACTCTATCGATTTGTAAATTCTGGTCATTTTCAAAAATATTTCTTGGAATTATGTAAGGGTCATACCAGAATCTTGGCTCTGTATGCATAAAGGGATCCAGGTCTGACCATTCAATTTTTGAGTTTTTATTATCTGATAAGTTTTTAATATATCTGTTCTTTTGAGAAAAGTCTGTTGATGAAACTTTGAGTTTTACTGGTTTATTACCAGAAATCTCTATAAAAATGTAAAAATCTTCTGAATTCTGTGTCTGGTTGACAGAATTTAAGCTTTTTTCGTCTACACTTTTATACATCTTTCGGTTGTTTATAAGTTTTTCTATAAAACTTTCAATCTGCTTATTATCAACAGGGAAAATTACAGAGTCTTCTTTTTCGATTAATTCAGTACCCTTCCAGATATTATTTTCCCTGAATAATTTTATACCTGTCTGATTGTTTTGAAATTCGATACTTGAAATAAGCTCTTTTGATTTTGGATTTACAAGACATATTTGACTGTACTTTTCACTTTTAGACTTTCCTACTCCAGGAATACAGGTGAGAATAAAAATGAAAACAAAAATGCCGGAAATAATACAAAGTATTTTATTTTTATTCACGACAGAGCTCCTTGATATGTTTTTTGCGAAGTATCTGCAGCACAATAAAAATGGCAATAATCAAGCACGGAATAAAGATAAAATTTATAATCAGCGTTGTAATTCTTGCATTCTTAAAACTATCTTCTGAAGATATTTTGTACATGGTGTTTGCCTGGGTATAACCGGACTTTTCCTGTAATTCTGCCAGTTCTGATTCTCCGTTAAGTCTTAAAAGGCTGTTTACAGTGTAATCCAGATTACGATAATCGCCGTACTGTCCTCCAATATATCCAAGCATTAAAGAATTAATAAAATACTGATCCGGGATAACAAGGATTCTGGCATTATTTCGTTTTTGTTCACTGTAATAAGAATTTAGTTCGCCATTAAGCTCAAGTCCCACTTTAAGAACTTTTCGTTCTGTATTTTTTGTCTGAATTTGTTCCGTATGAAATGGATTTGTTGTGAATAAACTGTCCGGGCTGTATTTATCAGGCTCTAAAGTCCAGGAATAATTACTTGTAAATAAAACCGGTTTAACTTTTTCGTTGGTGCTCTCCAATGCAACTGGCCAGAATAAAGTTATTCCGTTAGGAATGTTTTTTTGAGGCATTAAATTAATCCACAAAGGATAATTAATGTTCTGTGTATAGGTTGAATCGATATATGCACCGGCTTCATTCTGATTTGATTCCATTACAATCCGTGCGCAGGAAAGATCTGCTGAAAGATTTTCTGTAAAATAAAAGCCGTAGTTTTCCAGCAAAGTAATAAAATCATTATTCTGATTTTTGGTTATATTCCAGGTTTGTTCTATGTCCGAGGAATACTGGGAAACCTGAGCAAATACATTTACTCCTGCTAGAATTAATTCTTCTATTTGTTTGCAGTGTTTAGTCTGTAATTGGCTGTTTCCCAAAATTAAAAGAAGATTAGAAGTTTTATCAAATTGTTCTGTGATTTCTTTATCGCTGAATAAATCGATAATGTTGCATACAAATCCCTGATTGTTTAGCCACGGAACAAGATAATTATAATCTTTTTCGACTGTTAGATTATTTCCGCATAAGATATTTACGATTCGATTCTTGTCTGTAATTAGTTTCAATAATCTTGTGGTAAGGTCATATTCGAGGGAATCAGAACTTAAAATAAAAGGTATCACCTGCCAGCTTTCCTGATATTCCAAGACAATGGCAGAAAAAACGCTGATGAGCTCAGTTTTATTATTTCCGTAGGATTGCAACTGATGACTGTAAATTCCATAATTCTGCAAAAGTGTGGCATTATCTTTTTTGTCTGCGTCTTCAAGTGTAAAAATTACATTCTTTTCAGAGCAGTATTCTTTTAAGTAGTCGGCAATATCCCGTACCTGAGGATACAAATGAGTTAGAGAAGAACTACGGTAATATGTAATTTTAAGCGGTGATTCCAGAGACGTTAAAAGATTTTTACTGTACTTTGAAACTGTATTTCTTTGATTTTTGGAAAGATCTTTTCTGAGATAAAGTTTTGAACTGTCTGCAAAACCAAAAATGAAAATGATTGAAACCAGAATCAGAGTAATTTTTTCTTTTTGTGAATAATTTTTTCCTTTTTTTATCTGAATACAAAGGTTGCTTAACAAGATAAAAAGAACGGTACAGCCTGCGTAATAAAAGAAATCCCTTGAGTCAAATATTCCCTTTCCTGCAGCATCAAAGTGCCAGGAAAAACTGAAAATTTTAATCAAAAAATTATAAAACTTATTTAAACTGTAAATTGAAAATATGTGAAGAATATTCAAGACGAGAATAATAACTGCACTTACGATAAAAGATATTGCATGAGACGGTATCAATACCTGAATTAAAATACATAAGGAAATTAAGCAGGAACCATACAAAATGAGCATTAAAAACGAAGTGAAAACTGTTCCTGAATCAACGGAACCAAACAAACTGACGCATAAAGGAACGCTTATAAGGGGAATTAAAATTACAAGATATTGTAAAAACTGAACAAGCCATAATTCAATCAGTAATTTTAAATCGCTTTTAGGTTCATAAAACAATGGCTTTTGCGAAATTGTCAGTACTGGAAATAAAAATGCCCCTGCATAAGGAATTGCCTTAAAAAAATAGTGTAAATCCGTGCTGTTTGAAGAAAAAAAATTCTGCAAAAAAAAGAACTGAACTATGCTGTACAAAAAAAATAATATGGCAGAAACTAAAAAAAACGGATTTATAAGTGCATTATATATTTTGTTTTTAATTTTCATTGTTAAGTCCTGTAAATTTTAAGAAAGCCTGCTCTATATTTTCAGTTTTTGCTTCTGAAATTATTTGTACTAAGGTGCCTTCTGCAACAATCTGACCTTTATTGATTATATAGATATAGTCACAGAGAGCTTCTACTTCCTGCATAAGATGGGTACTCAGCAATACAGAAGAATTTTTAGAAGCATTTTTGATAATTTTCCTGAACTGAATAATCTGAGCCGGATCCAGACCGTTTACTGGTTCATCTAGAATTAAATTCTGGGGATTGTAGATTAAACAGGAAGCGAATGCCGTTCTCTGTTTATATCCTTTAGAAAGTTCTCCAATCTTTTTTGAAAGAACTTCATTTAATCCGCATTCTTTCCTTACATATTTGATTTTTTCTTTTATTTCGTCTTCTGGTATATTATGGATATAGGCAGTCTGTTCAAGATATTCAGCAACGGTAAGAGTTTTAATCAGATCTAATTGTTCAGGGAGATATCCGGTGAGATTTTTAGTGATTTCTGGCTTGAGACTACAATCATAAAACTGATTTGAATTATCACTGACAGTTACGCTTCCGCTGGTTGGATAGTGGATTGAGCACAAGGCCTTTATGATTGTTGTTTTTCCGGCTCCGTTTGGACCTAAAATCCCTGTGATTTTTCCATCTTCAGCTTTTAGACTTACATTTGAAACTGCAAATTCTTCACTTTTATTTGAATATTTTTTTGAAAAATTTTCTATATTTATCATTTTTAGTCTTCGTATGGAATTTCTATGTGCATTCTGTCACGGGATAATTCTGTTTTTGGCCAGACTTGTCTTGCTTCGTGCAATAGTTTTTCCAGTTCTTTATCAGTATAACGGGGACTGTAATGAATCATACACATGCGTTTAACATTTGCATCCCGGGCGATTGTAGCTGCCTGACTTGCAGTCATATGCTTTTTTTCTTTTGCCTGATCAATAAGTTCATCTTCGAACATACCTTCACAGATTAAAAGATCCGAGTTTTTTACATTTTCAGCAATTGTTGGTTTATACAAGGTATCTGTAACAAAGCTGAATTTGCGTCCCTTTCGTTTTTGCCCCATTACATCTTCTGGATTTACTGTTTTTCCTTCTGGTGTTACAACTGGATTTCCTTTCTGGAGCATTCCCCACATTGGTCCTACAGGAACACCAAGTTGAGAAGCTCTTTCCGGATTAAATTCTCCCGGGCGGTCTTCTTCCTCTAAAGTATAACCAACACAGGTTTTAGTATGGTCAAGAGGAAAACATCTGATTGAAAAGCCGTCTCCAGAATGAACAACACAAGGCGCTGTAATTTCTTTTACGATGATTGGATAATTTATGTACATATCCAGAACTTTTCTGCTGGTTTCGATGTATTCAGCGATTTTTGGCGGACCGTAGATGTAGAGAGGTTCGGTTCTATCAACCTGTGCGCTGAGCATAAGAATTCCAGGAAGTCCCGTTACATGATCTGCATGGGTATGTGAAACAAAAATTGCATTGATTTTTTTCCATTTAAGGTTAAGACGCTTTAACGAGACCTGGGTGCCTTCTCCACCATCAAATAAAAATAAATCTCCGTCCCGACGCAATAATACACTTGTCAAATGTCTGTAAGGAAGGGGCATCATGCCACCGCAACCAAGAACAAAGGCTTCCATATTCATAGGTGTATTTTACTAAAAATCTTAAAGTTATTAAACCTCTATGATTTTTTTTGTTTCTTTTTATTTTTTAATTTTTTATTATCTGAAATTTCTTCTGTTTCCGAATTTTCTTCTGTAGCATTTTCAGAGGCTTTTTCTGCTTCAAGTTTTTCTTTTTCAAGACGTTCGGCTTCCAGTCTTTCTTCTTCAAGGCGTTTTTCCATCAGTTCTATCCAGAGCCCTGGTGTAATATCGTCTTTGTAGAAAGGATAATCATTTGTATCAAAATATCTGATAGTTTTTGTGTTTTGATTCTGCAAATCTGTTAATTGATAAAAATACTGTCTGTAAACTTCAAGAATTGAATGGAGCTGGTTTTCAGTAAGGAAAAATAGGTCTCCTTCTGTAAAAAGCTTAAAGGCCAGTTCACGGTCAGTATATTTTGGATACTGCTTGAAAACTAAATCGATTGAAGAATTTTCATTAAAAAAATATGAATCGTATTCAAAAGTCCATTCATCGCTGTCAATTTTGGAAATGTATTCAAACTCTTTAACTTCGTCACCGTCGATATAGTAATCAATTTTAGTGTTTTTATAATACAGCTTATAAAAAGTATTATTATCCCAGTCCAGCTCCTTTGAGAAGGTATAATTATATGTATAAGAAGGAACGATTCCGCTGGATTCTAGAATTGAATAACAAACCTGTACGGTAGTCAGACTTTTTTTCTCTGCTGTAAAAGTAAAAGAGACTGGAATTTCTTCTCCGGAGTTTATGTTTCTGTTTCCGACTTTTAAAGAATAATCAGTAACTCTACCGTTTACAGAAATATAGAAATCGTACGGAAGAGGATTATTTGAGATAGCTGCTTTATCGCTGGTTTTGCAGGCAACTGGGAGCACTGCGTTAAAATCAAGGGTTGAATTTGGATTTGTAAAGGTGTAAATAATCTTGATTTGAGAATCTTTTAAAAAAGCAACTTCTGAAGATAAATGTAAGGTTTTTCCCTTGTCATTTGAAAGCTGGAGAGCCTTTGTTTCATAGACCCTAAAAGGTAAATCAGTGGTTTTAGAGAACACCTGTGCAAACAATGCAGAAATCGAGAACAAAAATAAAAATGTCAGTAAATATTTTTTTGAAGAGCTCACTTTATTATTTTATTATGAGTTTTTCCATAAATCAATAAATTCAAGCATATACTGCTGTACATTATTGAACCATTTTTTCTGGAAAGCGCAGGCATTTTTTCCTATAAATCTATAGTGCCAGCATTCCCATCTGTAGCCCGTAATGTCTTCGTAATTTTTAGGAAAAGAAAGGGACCAGCCGTATTTGTATGCATTCTGATCGAGCCACTGCCCTTCTTTTGTATTGATAAAGCTGTCATCAATATTTCCAAAATCGATTGCAGTTCCAAGCTGGTGCTGGCTTGTTCCGGCTCTTGCACTTTCTCTTTCTGCTTCTTCAAGACCGTCGATTCTGACCCAGCGTTCAAATAATGCTTTTTGGTAGTCATAAGATCTGTAAGTAGAGCTTACAAGGAGCCTAAGTCCGTCATTCAAGGCTCCCTGACTCAATTCCATAAGGGCCTGATATGCTTCTGGTCTAAGGGATAAATCATTACGGCTTATGCTGAAATCAGGATTTTTTACAAGTTTAACTAAATCCTTTGGAACATATTCTGAACCTACATTGTGTTTTTTATCGATGAGATAATATAAATCAAGGTCGTCGGTTCTGTATTTTTTTTCATCTTCTAAAACGACCTTAAGCTCCTGGAGAAATTCATCTTTGTTTTGAATAGAAATTTCTTCCTGGAATCTTGGACTCATTTGAGACAAGACCAGATCAATTTTCTTTATTTCAGGATTTTCTTCTTTTATTGCTTGAGTATTTTTATTTGTTTTTGCATTACATCCGCAGAGTGCAACTGTAAATGTTAAAATTGTAAGAAGTTTTTTCATGTTTTCCTCGATTTACAGAATTTCAATCATTTCCTTAAAATAATGATTTTCGATTCTGGCATTATTCAATAATTCTTTTAGTGAGTAATATTTTACAGGCTCGTATCGCTGCCCCATAGCAATATAGTCACCTTTTTTATCATTTCCGTAAGTGATTGTATAGATTTTATCCTTAAAAGAAAATTCATGTTCCTTTTTTGTTTCAATCATAAAAATAAAATCTTCATAAGACATAACATGATTTTAATGTATTTCTTTTTTTATGTTAAGATAATAGAATATCTGTATGCATATCGTAATTTATACAACCAATTCAAATAAACAGGAACTCAATTCTATGTCTGTTACCTGTTTGCCTTCCTGCCGCGAACAGCTTGGTATTCTTTTAAGAACTTTTGCTGATGACAAAATTACGATTGTGCTGGAAAAACCTGGTCTATTTCTTCTTGATACGGATTTCTTTAAGAATCAGGCCGGCTTTTTAAGTGTAAACCCACGTTTAGAGTATGTTTTTATAGATCCGGAAAAAGATTCTGTTCAGGAAATATCTGATGTAATTTCAGGCTTGTCTCCGGATATTGCAATCAGTATGACTTATTGGGTCGCACCTTTTGACTGGCTCAGCATCAAAGACAGTCTGATTGGAGAAAATCTTTCTCAAAAAGGAATTAGAGCTGTATATCATCCGTCTGAATCTTCTTTAATCTGTTTTGATAAAGCAAAAACAAGGGATTTTCTTTTGAATAATCATTTCAATATAGCAAAAAGCGTTTATATTCATCATGAACTTTTTTACGCTGAAAGAAACCGCCTCGAAATAAAGAATAACGTCTATAAAGAATATGTTTTTGAAAAAATTAAGACTCTTAAGCTTCCTGTTGTAGTAAAAGACACTACGGGATTAAGTTCTTATGGGATGGATGTCTGTTCAACATACGCAGAAGTTAAACATGTTCTTTTAAGCAAAAAGAATAATGGCGACCGTCTTGTTGAAGAATTTTTAAAAGGTTCTTCTTTTGGCGTTGAAATTTATGGTCATCAAGGAAATTATGCCGTCTCTCCTGTACTTGTAAATTCTGTTAATCAATTTGGCCTTACAAGTCCAAAACAGAATGTAAAACTAGGTCCTGTAAATCACCCCAAATATAATCTAGAGGCTCTTAAAAAAGAATTGATAAGGCTGGCAGAGGCTTTAAAATTAAACGGAATAGCCCAGGTGGATCTTTTATTTTCTGATAACAAATGGTACATAATCGAAATTAATTCCCGGCTCAGCGGAATGAGTCAGACAATCGCTGCCGGATGCGGTCTTACGGTGCATGAGCTTCTGGTTAAAAGTGCTCTCTCACCATTAGAATTGCAGCCTGTTTTAGATAATTCCGGCTTTATCATGAATATAAAATTTCCTCTTTTAACTCAGGAAGAACTGATAAAACTTAACAGCCTGAACTTTGTTTATTACGTAAATCAAATCCAGAACTTAAATGCAAAACAAATCCGGGAACTTGGTTATACAGAAGTCATTTTTGGAGGAACTAAAACTGTCGCAGAACTTATGGAACAGCTTGAAATCTTGAGAAACACTTTTGGTCCTAAAATGGAACTGGTTTTCTACAACAATGCAAAAAAACTGGTTAAAGAATTATAATTTTCAAAAATTAATGAGATGCAAGATAAGCCTTGATATCTCTCAAGGCGTTGTTTGCAGAACCAGAGCGTAAAACTGCATCTTCCAGGGGATGAATTGTTTTTCCATCTGGGGAATTAATCTGATTTACAAATAAATCTGTACTGTATTTGATTTCTGCCTTATCAAGAATCTGAATTGCAAGTTTTGCCATAACCTTTGCATGAACTTCTTTTACCCCGAGAAGCACATATAAAAAAGCGGCTGCCCTACCAACCACTTTATCGCAGGCTGTCCAGTCCCAGTAATCATTTCCGCTTTCGATGCATTCGATAAGAGGTTCAAGTCCTTTTTTATCTGTTTTATAAATGTCGTCTCCATTACATAAAACAAGAGTACAATTTTCTTCATCAAGTATTTGTTTTGCTTTTTCTAAGTCAGTCATTTTCTTCCTCTTAGCGGATTTTTGCCCAGTTTGTTGTACTTCGCTTTCCATGTTCCTTTGAGAAATATAGGGCAACATCGGCATTTCTCATACAGTCTGATAAATCACATGGGTTTTCAAGGTCAGTATTTGTACAGATACCAACACTAAAGTTCAATAGTTTTTCTTCAGGAACACTAAAATCGATACGGTTAAGTCTCTGCTGCAATGCAGGAAGGAAATACTTCTCAGCCTTTAATTCAGCTCGCAGGCGCTTAATTGTAATTTCTGCTTCTTTTTCATCAGTGTCAGTCATAACGATTACAAATTCATCACCGCCAAAACGACTGATAAAATCACTTCTTCTGAGAACTTTTTTGAGAAGATTACTAAAACATTGAATTAATAAGTCTCCTGCCCAGTGTCCGTATGTATCATTGTAGAACTTGAAATTATCAAGATCCATAAAGGCAATGGTTTTTGACAGAATAAGCTTTCTTCTGTTTTTTAGGCGTTCAAGTTTATCAGATTCTATTGTGATAAATTCCTGAAGGGCTCGTCGGTTTTTGAGCATACTAAGCTGGTCTGTCGTAGACATAAACAAGAGATTTTCGTTCTGCTTGTACATTACCAGCTGTGAAAGAATATTTGTCAGTGCAATATTAAGAATACTGAGAGAATCCGTTGTAATCTGTTTTGCACCATTTGGAACCAAAATAATCGCAAAGCTATATTCAAATTTTGAAAGATTTGCGTAATAAAGACTGTTCTGAGTATCCCATAAAAACTGACAGTCCTGTGAAAAAGTTTTATTGTAGTGTTCCCACAGAGTACCTGGAATTTTAATAGATTCATTTTTGGCGATATCTATGTGTTTTTTCCAGTTTCCATCAATTTTTTCTGCAACGATTATCTGTTCTGCTCCGGAATAATCAAGAATAAGAGAATTGGTGGTTTCAAGGTATTTCTTGATGTTTGAGGTATCGTTATTAAAAGATTTAACTTTATTCAAGAACTGGTAATCGTACAGTTTGTGATGAAGCTGATTCATCAAACGGTCTTTTTCTGCTTTTTCATGGAGAAAATTTAAACTTATGCTTAATGGTGCAAGTTTTTCTGTGCGGTTAATGTATTCCTTTAAGGTAATGCTTTCTTTTCGATTTGTATAAAAAGCCAGACCGTTAGCCTGTGCAAGTTTAAACCCTTTCTGGAGATAAATCTTTGATTCTTTTGAATGACCAAGTTTATACAAAACATTTGCAAATTCATAATATACAAAAACCTGCTTATGAATCTGCGTCCTGCAGTTAATTTGAAACTCAATCAAACCGTTTTCAAATTCTGTAAATGCCTTTTCAAGATTTCCTTCTTCGGCAATTACGGCTGCTTTTATATAATGTAGCAAAGGTCTGTCTACTTCTGAAATAAGTCCACTGTTTGTGGTGATGTTCAAATAATTCATTTGAGCATGAATGTAGTCATTGTTTTCGATACAGATTAATGATTTATATATCAAAAGATCATTAAGAGAGGGTAAAAATGAATTATTTGCAGCATTTTCAAGATTAAATGTATTCAAAAAATAAATCATTAATGAAAACATCTCATCTGCCTGTTCAAAATGTCGGGAATAAAAAACGGCGTAAGTTATGTTTTTCAGGGTATCAATTATTGTACAATAATCATTGATTGTATAAAGTTTGCCAATGATATCGTTTACATAATTGTATGCTTCTACATAATGAGCCTGATTAAGGGCTTCGTATGATAAGCCGTTACGAATAGCAAGAAGTGGCTGTAATTCTCCGATTTCTGTACGGATTCGGTTACACTCCATGTTATATTGCATGGCTTCTACAATTCTTCCGTAATGAGAAAGAATAATCGCCTTTCTGTGACAGATTGAAGAAATCAAATGCTGGTTATCGATTTCTTTTGCATACTGCATGCTTTCATCCAGCTGCTTTTGTAAGGCATCCTGATAATTACGGTTTGCAATTAAAGTCCATGGAATATTCATTGAAGTTGCAATATAACTGTTTATAAGTCCAGCTTTTTTTAATCCTTCAATGGCTTTCTGATATTGATCCATTCCGCGGTTTTCATTTCTCTGTGTTACCAGATATTCAAGATTTATAGTATGTGCATAAAGCCAGGATGATTTATCATTTTTTAACTGCTTTTTTAAGAGCAGAACATATTTTTTTGCATCAGCATTAAGCTTCTTTTTGGAGAAGATTTTTGCCATATAAAAAAGAGCCTGTAATTCAGTTTCTTCTCCTGTCTGATAATCGATAATATTGTTAAGATACAAAGCTGCTTCATCCAGATTATCGTTATCAAAATAAATCTTTGCCATCTCAAGATATAATTTTCTTTTTTGAGGCATTGGAAAAGATAATGACTGTAAATTTTCCACCATCCACAGGTTCATCATCTTAGATTCTTCAAAGGACAAAAATAATCTGTAATTTCTAAGAGTGTTAAAGATAGTATTAAAATCGTTCATTCCGGAGAAAGGAACAAGCTGCTGGAATCTTTCGTTTACATCTTTTTGTATGCAGGAATCCTGTAATTCATCCTCTGAAATTGGAATATTCAAGAAATTTCTTTGATGGGAGATTTTTTCAATAAAATTCTGAGAATATTCTGAAAAAAGATTACTGTTGATTGAATCAAAACAGAAAACGAATTTGCCTTTTGCAGTTGACTTTTCTAATTCCAGAACTATATCAAGAGATTCCTTGAGCATGTACTGGCAGTTAAGAAAAATATATTTTTGGGTATTTAATTTTTCGAGAAGATTTACAATTGACCGGGAAATTCTTTGTTTTTCGTAATAGTATTCCTGTTCAATTACAATGTCATGTCTGTCGTGGCACTGCCCTTCTTTTAGATATTCCTTAAAAAATTGTCTGTGTAAGGTATATACATTTTCATCGATATCTTCTTCTGTTGGATTACAATATCTTAAGAGCAGCAAAAACGGCTTTAGAGGTGAACGTTCATTTTTTAGGTCAATAATTTTAAACTCATCGGAGTCCCAATAAGCAATCGACTTCATTACTAACTCTGAAACATTCAAGTAACATACGGTCTCAGCAGTTTTCTGAATAAAATTGTTTATCAACGAATTATCGTTTTCCATACTTAAATTATACACGTAAAACCCGGAAGAATAAATAAAATGTTTTAATTAATTCAAGTTTTTCTAGCGTCCTCTGATTTTTTTCAAAACCTTTTTATGCCAGAAGGCTCTAAAGTTTTCTGCTTTTACATAATATCTGTATATAAATTTCAGGCTGACATCATAGCTTCCGATTCTGTGGATATTATTTCCACCAAAACCGGTTTTGAAAAGATACAGGCCATGCATTGGATGATTTGGATCATCGGTTGGAGGCATTCCATACATGTCGTAATATTTGCTTCCATACTGTTTTGCATCTTTCATGGCGGTCCACTGAAGCAAAAAGTTAGGCATGAGATTGCGTTTTACATTGCTTGAACAGCCATATAGATAGATTGATTCATCTTTACTGAAGAGCGTAATTATTGCTCCAAGATAATCTTCTTCATGTTTTGCAATGTACAGATTTACTTCTGGAACATCTTTCCCTTCTGCAATCATAGAACTTGAACTTGTCAAAAGGTCTTTGTAATAACTCTTAGGATGAATACCAATACCATCCCGTTCTGCGGTAATCTTGTATAAATCGTAAAAAATATCGAGTTTCTGATCTAAATCCTCTGAATTACCATTGATTTTTTCAATCAGAACTCCTTTACGGCTGCTTAAATTTACATTATAGCGCCATTTGGTTTTCATATTGTTGAGGATTTCTTCTTCTGATGGTGTTAAATCAATTTGTGTACTGTCAGGAGGCTGAATATCAACTTTTGTTTTTCTTACCTTTAGTCTGTCTGCAAAACTTATAAGTTGAGTTCCATATACAAATTCGTCTCGTTCTTCAGGTCTTGAAAAATCTACAGCCGGGTCAAAACGAACGCAGATTGTATTTTTAGGCAAATAAGGTTTGAGTGAAAGAGCAAGGTCATTTAAGAGATGGCAGAACTCGATTCCCTGGTCTTTTGCAAGGACACCCTTAAACGGTAGCTCTGGAAATAAAGGAATATATGCAAGGGTGAAAGTTCCTTTTGCAAAAGAACGGGTTAAAACACCGATTTCTTCCTTTTTTTGCAGATTGTGTTCTTCAAGGGAATATTCAACTTCAAATTTCTGGTAGTTCCAGCCATGTTTTTCTTTAAAAGAACACCAGAAAGGAGTCTGCTGAAAATATCCCCTATTCGAATTCTTAGTCTGATCAATCTCCCGGACAGTAATAGCAAACATAAATTAATTTACATCTCCGTTTACTGTTTTTACTGTGGTAATTTCTTTTCCGTCAGTAACGAGATTCTTACCGCCAATCTGAACATGATTATCTTTCACTTTGATTTCAATCTGGAAGAAAACATCAGCTTCGATTTGAGCAGGTTTTTCAGCATTGACATCGTCACCTTCAAGAACAACCTTAGTTCCAGGCTGTGCCCATGGAGCTGTAAGGATTTCAACAGCATCTTTTCCGTCAGAATCCTTGTAATCTGCTGCCAAAAGCATACCTCGGCTTTCTATACCTCTCATTTTTCGAGGTGCAAGGTTATCAGCTATAATTACATGCTTTCCGAGTAAATCTTCTTCTTTTAGATATGGAACAAGTCCACTCTGAATAACGCGGTCAGTTCCTGTTCCGTCGTCCAGGTGTTCTACATAGAGCTTATCAGAATCAGGATTGCGTTCAACAGAAACGATTTTTGCAACCTTTAACTGAATGTTCTTTGCAAAATGTTCAGCCTGTTTTTCAACAGGCAAAACAACAGGTTCCTGTTTAGCCTTTTTGTCTGCTTTTTTATCTTTTTTGGCAGAATTATCACGTTTTTCCTGTTTACCTGCAAACTTCTTGCGGAATTCTTCCATGGTTTTTGCATCCATTGGAGTGAAATAGATTTCTGTTGGACCGATTTTATCAAGGCCCTCAGTTTTTCCGATATCAGACCAGTCGAGACCAGGTTTTGTTTCCATACCGATTTTGCTTTCTTTGATTGATTTTCCAAAATAGCTCATTACCTTTTGAGTATACTGAGGCATATATGGATTCATCATAATCATAAGGTCTTTAATTATGTAGCAGAGGTTGAATAAAAGGCTTTCTGCTTTTGCAGGTTCTGTAGTTCTTGTTTTCCAAGGTTCTGTTGCCTGGAATTTTTTATTACAGATATCTGCAATTTCAAACATTGTGTGGAAGGCATCCTTAAGGTTTGCCCATTCAAGATCCTGTGTTGCTTTTTCTTCAAGAGTTCTAATCTGTGACCAGAGTTCTTTATCTACAGGAGCAGATGGAATAACACCGTCATAGTATTTGTTTACAAAGAGGAGTGTTCTGTTTACAAGGTTTCCAAGGTTTCCAATGAGTTCGCTGTTCATTTTTTCCATGAAATCTTTCCATGTAAACTGGAAGTCCTGCTTTTCAGGGCGGTTATAGAAAATATAGAAACGCCATGCGTCTGCAGGGATTCCTGTGTCGATTGCATCAGTTCCGAATACACCTACTCCGCGGCTCTTACTAAATTTGCCGTCTTCATAGTTCAAATATTCAGTAGAACTCATGTGATAAAGCTTTGTATAGTCTTTTCCTGAACCAAGCAAAGTACATGGGAAAATAACTGTGTGGAAAGGAATATTGTCTTTTCCGATAAACTGGAATAAATCTACAGGAGTTTTTGATTTTGCTTCTTCGCTTTCACTTGGATTCCACCATGATTTCCAGTCAAAAGATTTTTTGCCTTCTTTTACAAGTTCATTGGCAAGCTGCTTGGTGATAGACATATATCCGATTGGTGCATTAAACCAAACATAGAATACCTTGTTTTCGTAACCAGCTTTTGGAACTGGAATACCCCATTTAAGGTCACGGGTAATTGCTCTTTCGTTCAAGCCGTCACGAATCCATGCCTTTGTAATGTTAATGGCATTGTCAGACCACTTGCCTTCTTTACTTGTTTTTTCCATCCAGTTGTCGAGATTTTTTGAAATAGATGGCAAATCAATATAAAGGTGCTTTGTTTCACGAACTTCTGGAGTATTACCACAAGTGTGACAGCGAGGTGCAATCAATTCTGTAGGATCCAAGAGAGAACCACAATCATCACACTGGTCACCTCTAGCTCCTGTTGAACCGCATTTTGGACAGGTACCGTCAACATAGCGGTCTGCAAGGAACATATTACAGTGTGGACAGAAAAGCTGCTTGTTAGTGTGTTCTTTAATAAATCCGTTCTTATCCAGTTCGTTAAAGAGTTCCTGAGTTATCTCTGTACATTCATTATTTGAAGTACGGCCAAACTTATCAAAATTGATATGGAACCAGTCATAAATTTTTGTATGTTCCTGGTAGTAATAATCACACAATTCCCGAGGAGTCTTTTTTTCTTCTAATGCACGGGTTTCTGTGGCAGTTCCATATTCATCTGTTCCACAGATATATAATGTATCGTAACCTTTGTTACGGCAGAATCGGGCAAAAACATCGCCCGACAACATCTGAATCAAATTTCCCAAATGAGGGATATTGTTTACATAAGGTAATGCGGATGTGATAAGTCTTCTATTCATAACATTAAGTATAATTAGTTAGAACAATTTAGTAAATAATGTTATGTTTAGTGACTTATCTAGACAGTAAACTGCGCCATCTGACCATTAATCTCATTGATAGAATCTGCAAGCTTATTTGAAACATTTGAAAGCTC
>JAFNQK010000055.1 GCA_017386165.1 Treponema sp. | reverse complement strand
TGGGGTGCTGTATATCACAGAGAAAAATCTCGTTTATTACCTGATTGATTTATTTTGGAGAAATAATAATGTCCGAATCCCAGTTAATCGAATACAAAGAATCTTGGCGTGATGAATATCTCAAATGGATTTGCGCGAGTTTTGCTTGTCAAAACTCGTTTAGCAAGACGCAAAGCGGATTGCGACGTTTTGCAAATGCTCAGGGCGGTGTACTTTATATTGGTAAGCGTGATGACGGTTCTGTTTGTGGCGTTGCTAATTCAAAGAAACTCATGGAAGATATTCCGAATACACATTCGTAGCAGGTGCGTGCGAATGTGGCGATGCGCTTGGATTGATTGTTGATGTTGATTTGATTACTGAGAACGAGCTTGATGTTATTAAAATCTCTGTTGAAGAAAATCCTTATCCTGTGAATTACAAGGGGGAGTATCATTATAGAACTGGCAGCACAAAACAGCTTTTGCAAGGTTCGGCGCTGACTAATTTCCTTTTGCGTAAGACTGGTAAAAACTGGGATTCTGTTCCACTTGAAAATGTGAGCGTTGAAGACCTTGATAAAGAAAGCTTTGATATTTTTCACCGTGAAGCAATCCGCAGCGGAAGAATGAGTAAAGATGACTTGAAGCTTTCGAATCAGGATTTGCTTGAAAAATTGAATCTTCTTGATGGAACCATGCTCAAACGGGCAGTGGAATCGCCTGGCTCGCCGCCACATTCCCATGACAATGGCTGACTGGGCAGAAAAACTAGATGCTTTCTTAAAATTCAACGATGCTGAAATCTTGCAGGATAAAGGTAAGGTAATACACGAAATTGCAAAAGCGTTTGCTGAAAGTGAGTTTGAAAAATATCGTGTGATTCAAGATGCAAGCTACAAGAGTGATTTTGACAGATTCCTAGAAAATATAAATAATATTGGAAAAGAAGAAATCCTATAATACAAAGCAGAACTTATTCCCAAACCTCAGGGCAGGGAATAAAAATACCCCGTTCCTTGAATATTAAGTTACAAACTTAATTCTTTTTATCAACATTTGTGTTATAATTTTTCCAACAAGTTCAGTTTGCATAGAATGAATGCGAATGGCTAGACTTTATGAAGGAGGGAAAATGTCTTATTTTAGAGAAAAAGCAAATGACATTGAATACTTTATCGAAGGAATTTCTTCTGTTTGTAATGATAAGAATATAATAGCCAGAAAAACAAAAGAGCGCTTTGGAGACAACTATTCAAAGTTAATTGATTACCTTCTTTTTTTGGAAACTGAACAGATTAATGCAAAAACTCTCGCAACAGCACTTAACAATAGAGATTTAGAAGACGGTTTTTACAGATTTGAGTCAAAATGTGCCAAGAAAAATAATCTGGTAATAGTGACCGGATATTCAGATGATTTAATAGAGCTTGATGGTGCAATCAAACAAGAAGGCAGCTGCTTTAATGGTGGATGTTTTCATCTGGAAAGACATGATAAAAAATGGCTTCTGAAAAACGGAAAAGGTTTGAATAATATTTCAGCTATATGGTATGGCCAGAATAAAATGACAGATGATTTGGAAGCAATTCCCTGGTCCTACCAAACCAATATCCTTCATGAATCGTTTTATGCAACTTTCAGAGGGGAGCCTTGTTGTGAAGGATTTGTATTTAGTGTTGAGGATTTGCAGAAAAATAATTAGGAGATAGTATGAGTGGTGGAAGCATGAATTATTTTGCCTTTACATTTGATGAACCCCTTGCAATTATTTCAAAAGAAATAAAATGGGGAAAAAATAAATGGACTCCAGAAACTCTTTTGGAATTCCAAAACGCTGTCAATTATCTAAAACTTGCACAGATTTACTCTCGCAGGGTTGAATGGCTTTTAAGTGGTGACGACGGGGAGAATTCTTTTATAAAAAGGTTAAAGGAAGAACTAGGAGAAAACAGAAAAAATCCCGAATGGGAAGAAATTGACAGAAAGAGCTACGAGAAGAGGCTGACGGACGCTTCTGATTGCTGGGAGTTTGAAGAGATAAAACAATGATCTTCAAGAATAAACTTGACCTGGAAATAACTTCCATCATAAAAATGTAACACACTTCAAATTATTCGCTATGAAAAGTGTAATAAAGACTTGAAACTTCCCCCATAAAAATGTAATATTCTTGACAGGGAGATGGCAGGACTCGGCTTCGGGTGGTGTTGTCTTTGAGTACGACGACCAGCGAATCGCTGTAGTTCTT
>JAFNQK010000001.1 GCA_017386165.1 Treponema sp. | reverse complement strand
CTGAACTAAATCAGAAGCTTTTTTACCTTGCCACAGGTTGGAATCGGACCAACGACATACGGATTTTCAGTCCGGCGCTCTACCAACTGAGCTACTGCGGCGTTGATGTAATTAATATATAAAATATTAAAAAAAGTGTCAATATGAGATTTAATAAAAATCACAATTTTTTTCTTTATGCCTCAAAAAAGTAATGTTATAATATTTGATATGACTTGGTTACTAATTTCACAGAATTCAGAAACAGATAATATCAAATCAATTATTTCTCAGAAATATAAAGGTGCAGTAATTTATGACTGCGGTGTAAATAAAGAAGAATTGCAGGATTTGTATCAGATTCTTCCTTCTGTCACAAACTGTGTTCTTCTTGTAGATTCCGTAAAGGAACTTGCTTTAGAATTTGTAGTTGGTTACATTTGTGGGCAGGGTATTTCTCTTTATACAACCTGTAAGGATTTACCAAAAGAAGTGCTTGATTTTGAAGACATTTTAGTTTTTGAGTCTCAAGAAAATCTTGAAAAGCATATCAAATCAAAAGCAAAACAAATAATAAACGACAATCTTGCTGTCGAATCATATAATTTCCTGTTTGAGAATGGACTTCCTTTTGATGCAGATAACTTTGCAAAACAGATTGAAAAAGGCAAACAGGAACTCTGTGAATGCTATATTAATGCTGGAATGGATGTTAATGCTCGTGACAGCGATGGTACTCCAATGCTTAATATTGCAGCCCGCAGTGACAATCTGGATTTTGTTAAGTGGCTCATCGATATGGGAGCTGACATTAAAGCAGTTTCTTCTGACCGTGGTTATACTGCAGTCATGGATGCTGTCTGGCGCGGTAATAAAGAAATTACAAAATTCCTTATTGAACAGGGAAGTGATTTAAATACAATCAGTAAAGAAGGGCAGACAATGCTTGTTCTTGCTGTTGGTGCTGATAAAAAAGAGATTGTAAAAATGCTGGTTGAAAACGGTGCTGATCCTGATATTCCTGATGGAATGGGAATGAGCGCTTATGGTTATGCCCAGCTCTTTAAGAAACAGGAAATCATCAGCATCCTTGAAAAATATCATAAGGAATAATAAAATAACTCATCATGAAATCTAAGAAAAATGATGTGTTTGTTGTAGCTTTTGCCGGTGGTGGAACCGGTGGTCATATTTATCCAGGCCTTGCTGTTGCAGATTCTTTAAGAGCTTTATGTAAAAAGAATAATACAGAATGTAAAATCTATTGGATTGGTAATTCCAAGGGAATGGACCGTGATATCGTTCAGAACAATGTGGATCAGAACGGTGATCATAGTGCCGATGTTTTTTATGGAATTCCATCTGGAAAATTAAGAAGATATTTTTCATTTCAGAACTTTTTAGATTTATTTAAGATTGGATTTGGTTTTATTGCTTCATTTTTTGTTCTTCTTAAAATTAAGCCGGATGTTCTGTTCTCAAAGGGTGGCTTTGTAAGTGTTCCTCCTTGTCTGAGTGCAAAGCTCTTAAAAATACCTGTATTTACTCATGAATGTGATTTTACACCTGGGCTTGCAACTAAATTGAACAGTAAAAATGCGACCCATGTTCTTACAACTTATGAAGAAACCAAGAATTACTTAAATGAAACTGCAAAGAAAAAGTGTATCGTAACAGGAAATCCTGTTCGTCCTGTTTTTTATAATCCAAATCCTTCCCGAGGTCTTGAGTTCTTAGGTATTCAGAATAAAACAAAACCAATTTTGATGGTTGTTGGCGGAAGTTTAGGTGCCAGACAGATTAATGAGCTTGTAAAAGAAAATATTGAATGGCTTTGTGAGCGTTTTATTGTTGTTCATCAGACAGGAGTAAAAAATATTCAGGATGCATCTGAAGTAAAATTGTCAGAAAATGCCTTGCAGAATTACAAACCATACCCATTTATTTATTCAGAAATGCCAGATGTTTTGAGTGCCGCTGATATTATTCTTTCCCGTGCAGGTGCAAACTCCATCTGGGAATGTTCTGCTCTCGGAAAGCCAATGATTCTTGTACCTTTGTGCGGCAGTGGAACCAGAGGCGACCAGGAAGATAATGCTGCATATTTTGAATCAAAGGGTGCAGCCTTTGTTCTTGCCCGAGAAAATGCAACTTCTGAAAAGTTAAGAGATTCTCTTGTAAAGCTTCTTGATAAAGAGAATATGGATAAGTGTTCAAAAGCAAGTGCAGATCTTTCAGCTAACAGACATCCTGCTGAAATAATCGCTGAATTACTTTATAATCAATATAAAGAACAATAAAAGGAAAGTATAAATGACATTTGCACCGATAGATGCAGCTTTTTTGCTGTTAATTTTAATTTTTGCAATCATTGCCTGTGTAAAAGGTTTCTTAAAAGAACTTTTTAGCAAAGTTTCTGTCATTGCAGGAATTGCCCTTGGAATTATTTTTACTCCAAAGCTGGAGCCTTTTATTGCAAAAGCAATTCATAAGCCTATTATTGCAAAAATCGTTGCTTTTTTGATGATTTTTATACTTGTGTTTTTAATTGTCCTTATTATTCAGCATATTTTATTGAAGATTTTTTCAGGTGAAATTATGCAGGGACTGGATCGTTCTCTTGGGCTTTTGCTTGGAATTATCGAAGGGCTTGTAATTGTTGTTTTCATTCTGGCTTTTATGAAAGTTCAGCCCTGGTTTGATTCTGCTTCATTTTTGGAAGGCAGTTTCTTTGCAAAAATTCTCGGTGGTTTTGTTAATATTCCTGCCGGTTATATGTCGAGTGTGGCTGCCTGATGTACGAAAATCTACTTCACCAATCTGTTTCAAAACAACTTTCTCAAGATTTAAAGACTGACACCCTTCCTGGAGCATTGTTATTCAGTGGTCCTGTATCAAGCGGAAAACTTACCTGTGCCCTTGAAACTGCAAGAATTCTTTCTTGTACGGGAAAGAAAACCGGGTACTGGCTCTGTGATTGTCCCGGTTGTCTTCAGCACAAGGCAATGGTAAACAATAATCTGATTCTTGCAGGTTCCCGGGATTGTACTCCTGAAATTTCTGCGGCAACCCATTCTTTTTTAGAAGCACTAAAGAATAATGCTTCGTATTTGACTGCTGCCAGATATTTTTATATTCGTTCTGTAAGAAAATTAACTCTAAGATTTAATCCTGTATTATGGGATGGAGATGATAAACTCTCTAAGATTGCAACGATTATGTCTAATATTGATGAAGAAATCGAACCAATTGATTTTCCTCATCAGCTTCCTGAATTAAGTGTAATAGAAAAATCCTGCTCAAAAATTCTTGAGTACTGTACTAAGCTGGAAAGTGACTTTTTATATGATTCCATTCCAATCGCTCAGATACGAAATGTCAGCAGCTGGGCCAGATTAAAATCTGTAGAAGGAAAGAAAACAATCATCATTGAAAACGCAGATCGCATGCTGGAAAGCGTAAGAAACGCGCTTTTGAAGATTCTGGAAGAGCCTCCTCTTGATACTGTATTTATTCTTACAACCTCCAGAAGAAATGCCATAATGCCTACAATTCTTTCCCGGGTAAGAACCTACCAGTTTAATCAGCGCTCTCTTTATGAACAAAAAGAAGTTTTGGATCGGGTTTTTCACCAGACGGATTTTGATGGTTCTATTGATGACTATCTTTTGACATATCTTCCTGTAAAAAGTGATTTTATAAAAGAACAGGCTAATCTATTCTTTAGCTGTGTTGCTCAGGGAAGTTTGCCGGATATACCTGTAATTATCAAAGCCTGCGGTTCCTTTGATCCTCGTATTTTATTCCGCATTTTTTTGCAGTCAATTATTGCAGATTCAAAACAGCTTCTTTCTTCTCCTGCCGGTACTCAGGCTTCTTTTGAACTGGTAAAGGCTGTTCAGAATTGCTGGAATAATGTGGGTGTTTATAATCAGTCTATTCTTTCGAGTCTCGAACAGCTTTTGAGGGATATGGCAAAAATTAATAAATTGCACGGGAATATCTTTAAATGCGTGAATTTGTAAATCAGGTTATAGACAGATTACCAAGATTATCAGATGACCAGGTTAGACAGGTACTCAGGGCTGTTGCCAGTGAACAGAACATGCTCTCGAGTGTAATAGATTTATTGCCTACCGGTATTGCAATTGCGGATACAAGATGGCATTTAAGAACTACAAATAAGGCTGCCGACAGATTTTTGTTTTCCGGTGGAGTTGATGAATCCAGTGTAGAAAAAGATCCTATCTGGCATTTTATTGTAGAAGATGAAATTGCCGAGTTTATTAAAAATACTGCAAAGCACGAGAGGGCCAATGTTTCAGAAGAATTTACTGTTGCTACCAGTGACGGTTCAGCCCGTTTTTTGACAGTAACTGTTTTTCCTTATGCAGATCAAGGAAATATTTCCGGATATATTATTTTAATAGAAGATATAACTCAAAAGCGTACTAAGGAAGTTCTTTCCCGCCGTATGGAAAATATGGCAGGGCTTACAAATCTGGCTGCAGGAATGGCCCATGAAATTAAAAATCCTCTTGGGGCAATTTCGATTCACATACAGCTTATTCAGAGAGCATTAAAAAAAGCCAGAGAAAATGACGGCTCCCTTCCGGATAAGAAATTTCTTGAAGATCATCTCGACATCGTAAATCAGGAAATCGATGGTTTGAATAAACTGGTTATGGATTTTCTTTTTGCTGTTCGTCCGGTAAAAGCAAATCTGATGCTCTGCGACGTATCAAAAATTCT
>JAFNQK010000054.1 GCA_017386165.1 Treponema sp. | reverse complement strand
GCTTTACCTGGTGACCAAAGTGTACGCCAGATTCAAGCAAGTTTTTCATGGTTACAACTGCCATGAGTGTCTCCTTCACTGGTAAGTTTTCCTTACCCCGTACTCTTTTTCTCGATAAAAAATGAAAAACTCATTTTCTACGGATGATCAGATACAAAGTATCTGGCAACATTTATTCCAATATAGAATAATCTTGCTCTTGCAATATATCATAAAGCTCGTAGATAGGCAAGCCTGTTACACAACTTTGAGAACCTTCAATTTTTTCAATTAAAATAGAAGCAAGACTCTGGATTCTATATCCGCCTGCAGCACCGTGCCATTCACCGGTTTCAAGATACCACTGAATTTCATTTTCTGTGAGAGTCTTAAAAGTTACATTAGTTTTTGCTACGCGGCTGGTAGTAATCTTCTTTCTTCCATTATAAAGAACAAGACTTGTAATTACCTGGTGAGTAGTTCCAGAAAATTCTCTTAAAAACTCTTCAGCTTCATCCTGATTCTGAGGTTTACCGTAAACTTTTCCGTCCTTGATTACGATTGTATCAGCACCCAAAACCCATGGGATTTCCTGCTGAGGGGGCAAAGAACGGATTACAGCCATAACCTTTTCACGAGCAAGCATTTCTGGAACATCTTCAGCCTCAATTAAAGCAGAAGTTGTTTCGTCAATGTTAGGCATAATTACCCTGAACGGAATGTTTAAAAGTTTTAAAATTTCCTGTCGTCTAGGGGATGATGAAGCTAAAATGATTGGTTCCATAAAAAATCCTTAATTTTGAAAAAAAAAGGCTGTCACAGAAAGATAACTCTCTTGTGGCAACCCGTTTACGGCTTAAAAAGCCGGATTATTTTGCATCTTTATTTGAATTCTTTGAAGATTCATTAATCTGCTTAAGAGTCTTGAGAGCCTTGTTGCGAACTGCAGTATTATAGTGATAGTCAGCAGCAATGCGACCCAAAGAATCAATGATAATCTTTTTGTTTTCTGTTGATTCAGCAAGCTTTGAATAAGCTTCTACAACTTCGTATGCAAGAGAAGAAGTTGGGTTCAAAATCTGATTGCGGCGGTTAGCAAAAGAAATTGCATCAACAACTTCGTCATTACCGTTCAAACCGATTTCACCAAGAGAATTAACAGCAGCAGAAATTACCATTGGTTCATTTTCTGCAAGAGTTACCTTAAGAAGATAATTCTTTGATTCTTCTGTTTTAATTTTACCCATTGCAAGACAAGCACGGCGGCGGATATCAGGATAATTATTCATAAGACGACCGTTCTGACGAGCCTGTGTAGAAATACCTTCACCTGCAAGCTGGTTCAAAGCAACCATAATATCTTTAGTAACATTTCCTGCATCAACAGCTTCTTCAAGGAACTGCATTGCAACAAGTTTATTATCATATTCATCTGACTGAGCCAAAGAAAGAATTACAACACCATCAACATCGCTCAAATAGTCCTCTTCTACCGAAGTTTCTCTCTGTGTAGAAGCAGAAGATTTTTTCTGAACTGCCTGTTCCTGTGCAAACAAAGAAGTACAAAGACAAGCACAACTGAGGGCAAGCACAATCTTTTTAGTCATTTTCATATATTCCTCCTGGGAAAAATCTTATTCACAGTAATAAAAATTATAAATCATGTATGTTAAAAAATCAACAAACTTAATTCTATATTATTAGTTAGAAGAAGGTGAAAGGGCAGGAAGTTTTACCATCCATTTGCCGTTAATTTTTACAAAGTTGTAATAAACTACATCAACTTCTTCGCGCATCTGAACTGCTTTTACACTGTCCAGAGAAATGTAACGGATTTCTTCTACCTTGCGTTCCTTGCGAGAAGGAACAAATACATAAGTAAAATAGTCATTAAGAGTATTAAGCTTGATAGCCTTGTTTGGAAGGCGCTTTGTTGCATTTCTGAGGTTTGAAGGATTTGACCAGTAATTAATAGAATCCTTATCGATATATTTGAGCCAGGATTCATAATCGTAGTCCTGCATAATTGTAGCGAGTTCAGCAATAATCTGAAGAATTTCCTTTTTATCTGCGTTAAAAGCTTCCCTTGAAATAGAAACC
The DNA here is from genome assembly GCA_017386165.1 of Treponema sp. GTDB lineage: Bacteria > Spirochaetota > Spirochaetia > Treponematales > Treponemataceae > Treponema_D. Next base: position 5,252 of record JAFNQK010000054.1, on the reverse strand, counting down.
TGAGAAGTTGAACGGGTAAATTCATCGTCGTTTATTTCTTCCTGCTGAACAGGAACTTCTGCTTCGGTCTTTGGAGTATTCTTAAGAGACTTGCAGCCGGCGAATGAGAAAACTGAAAGTGTAATCAAAAAGCATAAAATTCGTTTCATAATAATTATATAATACTTTACTTGTGCTAATTCGTCAAACAAAGTAAACTTTAAATATGACTAGAGCAGTATTTGCAGGATCTTTTGATCCTCCGACTAACGGACACCTCGATATAATAAACAGAGCTTCTTCACTTTTTGATGCGGTAGATGTTGTAATTGCCGTTAACGATTCAAAAAAAACTCTTTTTTCGCAGCAAGAGCGGGAAGAAATGTTTAACGAACTTATAAAACCATTAAAAAATGTAACTGTTCACAGCTGGAACGGTCTTGTAGTTGATTACGCTAAACAGACAGGGGCAAAGGTTTTAATCCGCGGAATCAGGAATACCACTGACTTTGCATACGAGTTTGATTTGTCTCTGATGAATTATAATTTGAATCCGGAAGTTGAAACTCTATTCCTTCCTACAAGTCAGAAATATCTTCTCTTAAAATCCAGTACAATTAAAGAACTGGCTCATTTTGGCGGCGATATCTCGGGAATGGTACCTAAAATCGTTGAAAATGCCATAAAAGAGAAGGTAAAACAGAATAAATTATAAAAAAATACATTTTATTATGACAAAATATCGAATTTATGTTTGACAAACATTATAATTCTGTTATAATGGATTGACAACCTGATTGGAACTGTTGTATATTAAATCACAGTATAAATCAGATATTATCTAATTATAGTGAGGTTTTATAAATGGCAGTACCAAGATCTAAAACATCTAAAGCTGTTACAAAAAGACGCCAGACAATCAACATGAAATTGTCAGCTCCTCAGCTTGTTGAATGCAACAACTGTGGTAACTTGATCCAGTCTCATCACGTTTGTCCTAAGTGCGGTTTCTACCGTGGACGTCAGGTAATCACACCTGAAGCAAACAGCTAATTTAAGGGAGCAAAAAAATGGACGAATTATTCGAAAAAATCCAGAAACTTATCGCTGAAAAATTGGATATTGAAGAATCAAAAATCACTCTTGACTCTTCATTCCGCGGTGATCTTGGCGCTGACAGCCTTGATACATACGAATTAGTTTATGCTATCGAAGAAGAACTCGGCGTAAGCATTCCTGACGAAAAAGCTAACGAATTTGAAACTGTTCGCGATGCTTACGACTTCATTAAGTCACAGCAGTAAACCAACGGTTTATTCGTCAAACACAAGTCTATATGACTTGTGTTTTTTTTTATTTAAAACTATATTTTATTTAATGAACACTGAAATTTCACCTTTAAGAAAAAAACAATTAATTGAATTCTGCAAACAGAGAAATCTTAAATTTAAGGATCTTTCTCTTTTAAATCTCGCTTTTCATCATAGATCTTATGCAAACGAAAGCAATGTTCAAAAATATTTTAATAACGAACGGCTCGAATTTTTAGGTGATTCAGTACTTGGCCTTGCCACAGCGGATTTTTTGTATCGTGACATGAGCTCCAACCATCAGGAAGGGGACCTTGCTAAAATTAAGGCTGCAGTTGTTTCAGAAAAAGCTTTGGCTCCAGTTGCAATTTCTTATGGAATCGATAAACTTTTGATTCTCGGTCACGGAGAAGAACTCAGCGGCGGAAGAACAAAACCAGCAATTCTTGCAGACTGTATGGAAGCTATAATCGGCGCATATTATCTCGACCAGGGCTTTGAGAGCGCAAAAAAATATGTACTTTCATTTATTGAACCAGAAATCAGAAAAGTTCAGAAAAACGGCGGAAAAGACTTTAAGTCTCTTTTACAGGAGCTTTATCAGAAAAAATGCAAAAAGATTCCTGTTTACGAATTAATTTCTGTATCCGGACCGGAGCATGCACAGATTTTTAGTGTTAGCGTTCATCTTGAAAACATTACTTATGGACCTGCAACAGGAAAATCTAAAAAAGAAGCAGAACAGAATGCCGCAAGCATGGCATATCATGCTATTACTTCTTAATTTAGTGTTATTAGTTTAAATATTTTCTATAATATGGTAAAATAATTCTATTATGGAAAATAAAAAAGACACAAAAAAATCATTTTTAAAAAATCTTGACATCTTAATCTTTTTTGTACTGGCTATTTTAATCGGTATTGCAGCCTTTTTTGGTATTAACGATAAAATGGACTACCGATTTTACGATATGTTCTGCCACTTGAGAAAAGCTCCTGCAGAATCTAATAATATTACCTATTGTGAAATTGATGACGGTTCTATCAATCAGCTTGGTCCATGGCCATGGAGCCGTGACATTATGGCTGACTGTCTTATCCATATGAAAGAGCTTGGCGCTGAACGGGCTGTATTCGATATTGAGTATCTTTCGCCTTCAAACAAAACCGTAAACGAAAGCTTAAACGATGTAATTACCCAGAGTTTAGCTGATACTAGAACAGAAATTATCAAAGGTCTTGACGGATATACAACTTCTGTTTGGAACGAAAAAGAATACTGGAAAGTAAACCGCCTTAAGAAGCAGTTCAAAGACGGAATCAACGATAGTTTTAACTTTTTGGACAGTGCTTATGGCGAAAGTGTAGAAGACAACGACCTGTATTTTGAAAGAGCACTTCAGTTCTTTGGAAACTCATGGCTCACTGTAAACACCCGCGACATCAACATCTATGGTCATGACACAGATTTTGTAAATGATATTCTTCTTTTGAAAAATGTAAACGACCCTTCAAATAAAATCCCAAAGAATAACGCATCTAACGATAAGAAACAGAAGGATGAACGAAAGCCAGGATTTACACCGGCGCTTCCAAACTTTGTTCAGCATTCAAACGGTATCGGATTTACAAACGTAAACATCGATAAAGACGGTACCCGACGCCGCATTGAACTTTTGCATCAGCATGAAGACCGTTATGCCGCACAGCTTGTATTCAGTCCACTTTTAAATCTCATCGACTGCAAGCAGATTGAAAGAAAAGGAAACAGCCTTATCCTAAAAAATGTTTTGATGCCGGGAGAAACTCATTCTTCTGATATCCGAATTCCTCTTGATTCTGACGGATGTATGCTAATTAACTGGCGCCACGGAGACTTTGTTTCTTCGTTTAAGCATGTTTTCCTTGGACAGCTTTATACTCTGGAGCAGAAAGAAAAAGAAATCTACATGGATCTTCAGAATATTATTTCCGGAGATACCTTGACTGATAAAAAAGGAAAGACTCTTGAATTCCGTTCTGTAGCAGAAACTCTTGCAAAAGAATATGAAAGCATTCTTAAAGAAAAGGCTAAGCTTCTTTCAATGTGTAACGGTTATTCTGTTGAAACAGACATCGATTCTCCAATCACGGATGAAATGTATGCCCATTATTTTAACAAACGCTACGAATATTTTAAGAAGCTTACTAATTTCTGTAAAAGCCTTTATGAACGAGATATTTACAAGGTTCTAATGTCTGATGAATCTACTTTGAATCTTCCACAGACTGTAAAAGAAGCCTTCTGGATTGAACTTGTAGGTGATTTTACTCCAGAAGAAATCGACGCCCGTATCTGGGATTTGTGGTCAGATGAAGAATATGAAGAAAACGCATACCGCTTTGGTATTTTGACAAATCTCTACCAGGAAGTTGATATTTACAATGCATTTACCCAGGTATTAAAGCCACTTTTAAACGGTTCTTTCTGTATTATGGGTGAAACAGCCAGCAGTACAACCGATATGGGTGCTACCCCCTTTATCAACCGATATCCAAACGTTGGTACCCACGCAAACGTATTGAACACAATTCTTCAGAAAGATTTTATCACTCCTGTTTCATGGTGGTGGGCATACGGAATAACCGTCCTTGCCTTTGGAATTATTATTTTGATTTTCCACCGCTCAAGCCGTCGTATTCAGAATATTTCAGGCGGAATTGTTCTTGGAGCAGTTGTTGTTCTTCCAATTCTTGCAATGTCTTTGTTTGATGTTTATATTCCATATTTTAGTTCCTTCTTGTTTGGAGTTTTGATTTACATCAGCGGAACAGTTATCCGATTTGTTGCATCCAGCCGAGAAAAGGACTTTATCAAAACAACTTTCAGTCAGTTCGTTTCACCAAAAGTTGTTGATATGATGATTGTAAACCCTGAAATGGCAAAGCTCGGTGGTGACAAAAAGATTATTACAGCTTTGTTCAGTGATATTCAGAAATTCTCAACCTTCAGTGAACAGTATAACGGAAATATCGATCCAAAATGGAATGTAGAAAGCCTCTTAACTCTCTTGAACGAATACCTTGGAGCGATGAGTGACGTTATTCTTGGAAACGACGGTACAATCGATAAATTTATCGGAGACTCAATTGTTTCTCTCTTTGGTGCTCCAGTTGATGACCGTTATCACGCGTACAATGCAATTAAATCTGCCATCAGAATGAAGCAGAGTGAATCAGAATTTAACAAACGCCACATGCTTGCCGGAGATATTCCTAACGAAATGTTTACCCGTATCGGTATCAATACAGGTGAAATGATTGTCGGTAACATGGGTACCGAATGGAAAAAGAACTACACCATGATGGGTGACAATGTAAACCTTGCCAGCCGTCTCGAAGGTGTAAACAAGGCATACAAATCATGGATTCTTTGTAGCGAAAGTACCTGGGAATCAGCAAATGTAGGCGAACATAAGGGAGAAATTGTTTCCCGTAAACTTGACCGGGTAAGGGTAGTTGGCCGCAGTGAACCGACCCAGCTTTACAATATCATCGGCTTTAGAAGCGAAATGAGCCGCATCCAGATTGAAGAAATTGAACTCTTCCACGAAGCTTTAGATAAATACCTTGCCAAGAAATTTGGCGAAGCTCAGAAAATGTTCCTTCAGGCAAACGAGCTTACACCAGAAGACAAGGTTGCCCTTGTATTTGCCGAACGCTGTAAAACCAATCTCCAGGCAGGAGTTCCTGACGACTGGGACGGCATTTTAAATTTGACAACTAAATAAGTGTAACTAAAATAGAAGTAAGTTTTTATTAAGTTATCAGATTGACTTTTTTTACGGGAGGATTCCATATGAAAAAAATCCTTTTGCCTTTACTGGCTCTGCTTACAATTATTAGTTTCTCAAGCTGTGAATTACTTTTGGCAGCATTGCTGAATGGGGTTGGTACGGATGATGATGGGACAACGACAACTTC
>JAFNQK010000053.1 GCA_017386165.1 Treponema sp. | reverse complement strand
GCGTAAAGCCCGTCCACCGTCGTCCTCGACATCGTATCGACCTTTATGCCGCCCATAAGATAATGCTGACAGGGGAATATGGGGATATAGTCCTTCGTCATGTCTATCCCCTGCCCCAGCAGGTTCTTGTATATCATCGGGAAGCGCTTCTTTATGAACTCGGGATCCTTGTGGGTGATATCGAGATAGAATTCGTCGCTGCCCGTGCGCTTCGCCTCGAATATGATCGAGTGGGATACAACATCTCTCGGGGCAAGCTCCAGCCTCTTGTCGTAGAGGTGCATGAAGCGCTCGCCCTTGCAGTTGCGGAGGTATGCCCCCTCGCCGCGGACAGCTTCGGATATCAGGAAGCATTCGCGGGTGGAAAATTGGCTCTGTGAAAGTACCCCAGTTGCTTGTTCCTACACGGTGATTGATTACGATATCGCAGATTGCCTTTGCAGGACTAATATTATAAATTGCAGAAGAAAGTTCATCCGGTGTTCCATAGAAAGAATTCAAATCATTCAACTTGCGCGGCATGTACCCGTTATCAGAACCACTGTCTTCTGCAGGCGGGAACCACACATATTCAAATGCGTTTTTTATTTTTGAAGCATTTGCAGTTACGACATCGTACCAGTCTTTGCTACCGCTAGGGGCATTTGCATAACTTGCATTCATAATCCAGTTATCCTCTGCAGAATCCCCATAATATCTGTCATGGAAATTAGAAGACCAGTTAAAGCCCTGGAGAAGAACATTGGTTCCACTTATTGCAGCAGTCGTATCAATTGTTGTGTCGTCAGTTTCATCTTCATCAGTAGTTCCACCACCATCAACGGTACCACCACCAGTTTCGCCACCATCCGTAGTACCACCACCATTATCTGTTGTATTTGTCTGATTGCCTGAATTAGAAGCTGGCCCCGGACAGGCTGTTAATATAAGAGAAAAGGCTGCCAAAGCCACAAATAAAGAAAGGATTTTTTTCATACGACCTCCGTATCAAAATCTACACAAAAACCTGTGTCAATTTTAATACGGAAATGCCATATGTAAAGATAAAAATTATTTATATGAACTATTTATTAACTGTATAAACTTTTGCTTCAAGCACGTCTTCGATTTCGTTTGGAATACATGCCAAAAAGTCGTAGCCAGTCTGCTCTTCGATGTAGTCTACGCTTGTGAGGAACTGTTCCCATGAGCCGGTCTTGCCGATTCCCTGTGCGTTAGGCATCCAGAGAGCGATTACTGTAGAATCCTTATTTACGCGGTTAAAATCATTGTCGCCTTCGTCGATTACAAGAACAATTTTCCAGCAGTAAGAAGGAACTGTAATCTGATGACCAGAACCTTTTCCTGTAAGAACAATGTAATCAAACTTGCCGGCAGCACTTTCACCGCCTACCCCGTAAGGACCTGCAACAACATAAAGTTCTTTTCCGCCGGTTGCAACGAGATTGCGTTCATAAGCTTCAAAATCTTTCCAAACGACGCGGTTACAGTCTGGAGACTGAGGAATCATATTTGTCATGTAGAAAGTTGCACTGTTATCTGTCTGACTTGCAGTTCGATCTGCACTTGGACAAACGTGTCCGCGGTCAAAACCGTATTTTGTATACTGATAGTCAGCTTTTACAACTGCATAAAAAGCAGAAGGAAGATTTTCGTCTGCTCTAAAATCGTTAGAACGGTCAGCGGCTCCCAAATCGCTTGTTCCCAAATGCCACATTACCCAGTTAGGGTTACAAGTTGTACTGTTATAAGAAAGTGCATACTGCCCTTTTGTCATAAGGTAATTTTCGCTGTTTTTAACATCATTTGTAGCACCACTTGGATTTCCCCAGAACATATGACTGTTTTCTGGCTCTGTTGGAGCAACATCCTTTGCACTACTAGAAGTCCCTGTTCCATTTGCCGGTATATCAGAAGAAGAAGCAGGTGTTTCTGTCAGAGTCTGATTAAGTTCTTGTTTTGAGAACATATCAGAAATGCTCTGTGTAACAAAAGTCCTAACTTCATTTGTAAGCACCTTAAACTGCGCCGGCTTAAAGATGTACATACAAATCAATAATACTGCCACAACCGAAAGCACTGTAAGAATCATCCACGGATTCTTTTTTGCGACTTTTGCAGCCTTTAAAACTTTTTCAGTTGTTTTTGAACTTGTCTTCTTATTCTTAGAAGAAGTTTTGGTTCCTGTCTTTTTTGTTGCCATTTTCCCACCCTATTAAATAGTTATTTATTTCCTACTTTTTTTTCTAAATCATTCACCTTAAGTTTAAGGTCAATCGTATCTTTAGTCTGCTTTACAAGTCGCTGAGCAAGCATTTTGCTCAAAAAGATTCCGTAGTGAGGATTTTTTCTAATTAAAAGAAGGAAATCCTTTTTTGGAACCTTGATAAGACGACTGTGTCCAACAGACATTACGGTTGCAGTTCTTCTGTCATTTAATAAAAAAGCCATTTCGCCGATAAAAAGATCATTCGGATTTAATACAGTTGTAAGACGGTTATTTGCGTAGATTGCAAAGCGACCAGAAACAATAAAGTATAAATCGTTACTCAATTCCCCTTCTCTAAATACAATCTGTTTATCATTGTAATCAATCGTATCAAATGGACGAATAATATTTGGAACCGAGTTAGAAAGATTCTGCTGATTCTGAACGTAGAAAGTGACTTCGTTGCCCTTTTCGTTATACGTAAGGTACTTCATAACCTCGCGGCTCATTGCAATTCCGCGGCCATGGCATTCTTCTGCTTTAGCATTCTGCACTGCACGCCAGTCAAAACCATTTCCGTCATCATGAATAATAAATTTAGAAGCATTTTTTGCAAAAGAATATGAAATACGGATTTTTCGGTCAGCGTAACGAGGATCCTTTGACTTTTTTTCTATCAGTTCAATCATATTTCCGCCGTTGTTGAGCCAGTCTGATTTTTCCTGATAAGAAATTTCAAGGTTACCGTGTTCAAGGGCATTTGTTAAAAGCTCTGTAAAAGTCAGCTGAAGATTGTATCGTTCGTACTTTGAAATGCGATTGGAATTATAGAGATAGTCAACAAGAAAGTTGGTGTAAAATCTCATGTCCATTGGGTCGTTTCCGCAGACAAAGGCCCCCGACTCAAGAGCACCTACAACATCTTTCATTCCGCGGTTAAACAAAAAGTGCTGGTTTTTATATAGAATTCTAAGAACCCGAGTAAAGTGCTGAACAAACTCATTTTCTGTCTGAACAACAAGAACATTCATGTCGCGTTTTTCTTCTATTAATTCAACCTGTGCACGATTCTTGCAGACTGCGATAATTCCGCCATAATGAAGCCAGTCATCGGAATTAATTGCTTCCATTATTTTTTCGCAGTCAATGGAACCGTCGGAATAATCAAGAACCTTTAGTTCCGGCATTTCATAATTTATAAAACGAATTACATCTTCTGTTTCTGTACAAAAATCAGCCGAAAAAAACGACGAATACAAAACGCAGGCATTTCTTACTGTATCGATAATCTTAGGATTGTTAGACGCTGTAAGAATCTTTTTCATAAAGGTCCTCTATTTAATTTATCCAAAAAGTGTTTTGATTATAGCAACATTTTTATAAAAAATCATTATAATAGCCCCATGAAGAATAAAAAAACTTTAATTATTTGTTTACTAGCCCTGGCCGCAGCAGCTGCTTGCGCATTCTATTTTATGCCTGAAAAGAACGAAAAAGTTCCATACTCCACTTTTTACCAGGAAGTGCAGGACGGTAAAATAGAAGCCGTTACAATTTCTGATAGCAAAATCACCTTTAACTACAAAGGCGGCAAGTCTAATTTTTATACCGAAAATCCGTCTTCTCCAAGCTTAAAAGAAACTCTACTCCTTAATGGCGTAGATATAAAAGAAGAAAAAAGCTTTGAAGAAATCTTGAGTCTCATTTTTGACGGAATTTTTTATGTCATTTTTGCGGTAATATTCCTTGTGGTGTTTAGAAAATTTATCAGTCCAAACACCTTTAAGACCGTTCACAAAACCGGCGTTACTTTTAACGATGTTGTAGGAATGGACAATCTTAAAAAGGATATGAAGCAGATTATCGACATCTTAAAAAATCCGTCTGAATATAAAAAACGAGGCATTCGCCTGCCCAAGGGTATCCTCCTTGAAGGCGACCCAGGAAACGGAAAAACTCTTTTTGCCCGTGCTCTTGCCGGAGAAGGAAGAATCAACTTTATTCCTGCCAAAGCCACCGATTTTGAAAGTATGTTTATGGCCATCGGTCCACTAAAAGTTAAACTTCTTTTTAAGAAAGCCCGACGCAAGGCTCCGTGTATCGTATTTATCGACGAGTTTGACGGAATCGGCACCATCCGAAACTACAGCGGCAGCGCCATCGAAACAGAAAACACCCGCATCGTAACCGCCCTTCTAAACGAACTGGACGGCTTTACACCAAACAACGGCATCCTCGTAATCGCCGCAACCAACAGCCGCGCCGCCCTGGACCCCGCCCTCATTCGCCCGGGCCGTTTTGACGCTAAATACACCGTTCCATACCCGGACAGCACCACCCGCAAAGAGCTCATTTCCCTTTACACAAAAAACAAAGCCCTTTCCCCAGAATGCACCGTCCAAAACCTCAGCGACCTTTTCAAAGGCTTTAGCTGCGCCCAGATAGAATCCGTCCTAAACCGCGCCTCTATCCTCGCAACACAGAATGACAGAACCGAGTTTACGATAAAGGATGTAACCGAGGCGTTGAAGGAGATATAAAAAAAACACCACAAAGTTCAAACTAATGGCTTTGTGGTGGTTGATAATTCTAATTTATTCTATTAATTAGAATGTGTATGTATAGCTCAATGCTACGCGGTTAAAGAACCATTCGCGGCCTACAACAGTTGAACCAAACATTGCAGCTTCTGGTGTTCCAAGATTTCTGTCAGCATCTTCATAAACAGCAACAGTATCATAAGCACGACGGCTCTTAAAGTGGAACAAAACTACAAGGGAATTATGCTTGTCAAAGTCAAACTGGAAAAGTGGTTCAAGACTGATTTCCTTAAAGTTACCCATATAAGTTTCGCGTTCATATACAGAAGCACTGTAAGCTCCTTCTGATTCAAACATCAAACCAACTCTCTTAAGAACTGGAGTAGGAAGCTGATAAGCAAGAATTGCGTTCATGTATTCATACCAGCCGTTAGCCTGGTTTCCACTACAGTTCCATGTCCAGAGTTCACCGTTCTGGGCTCCAGTATATCCCTTATAGTATGCCTGATATGTAAACATCATAAGAACATGAGTCCAGTCACCCTTAATAATTGCACCAGTATCAAACTGGAAAGTTCCCTGGAACCATGTCTTGTAATACCAGTTTGTAAATGGAGATGTACCATAGTTGTTGTTATTTTTTGGGTCAAGACTATTATCATTTAACCAAAGTCCCATACCGCCTTTAAAAAGATCGCCTACATTCCAACCTGTACCAGTTTCTCCACCTGCCGAGAAAACAAGGAATGGGAGAGGTGTAAAAGAAACACTTGCTCCTGGACAAATACTAACAGGAGTAATACCCATCCATGCGCTAAAGTTTACATTTGCTCCACTAACAAGCCAGTTATCCCCAAGTGGAGTTTTCAATGTATATTCAACCTTAGGAGTAATGCGGCCTTCGAGCCCAGAGTATGCACCAATTATAGGTGAATAGTGGTCTGCTTCAACGCCATCTTCTAATGTTGTCAAATGTGCATTATCCGGATAATAAGCTGCCTGAACGTTAATCGAAAATTTCAATGGACTTTTTTCTTCTGCTGCAAAGAGCGGAATAGAAACCAGTGCCAAAGCTGTTGCAATTGCACATAATTTTGTCAATTTCATACTATTTCTCCTTTAATAATAGTAAATGTTTGTAGACTTTCTTTTAGAGTGAAAGTCTAATTTTTCCTCTTCATATTCAATACTACCACAGAATTTTGTGCCGTCAACACTTTTTGATAGTTTACCTATCATTTTTTTTCATTCTTTTTGCTTACTCGACACGCGAATAGATAATTTGTATTATAAGTGCATGAAGAAATTATTTTGTATTTTTGCTTGTCTTTTTTTATTTTCAAGTTTAAGTTTTGCAACCCTCAATATAGAAGAAGTAAACGCTTTTGACCGCCCGTTCATGAATCCATATTCAAAAACACTTGATTACGCTGGAACAGGTTTTGAAATTGCCTCTGTTCTTTCACCATGTTTTTTGTTCAATACACCAGCCCAGGATTACTGGAAAATCGGCGTTGAATATGCAGAAACAATGGTTCTTGCCTTTGGTGCAAAAGAGCTTGCAAAATTATGCGTAGACCGCGCCCGCCCATACATGTATTTTGACGGTGCCCCAGAATCAGAAATTGCAAAAGGCGATCACCTCAATTCCTTTTTCTCCGGCCACACAACTCTCAGCTTTGCCGCAGCAGGCTTTACAACCTACCACGCCTTAAAATACTATTCCAACGACAACTGGTACAAATGGGTTGCCATCGGAACCAGCTACACCCTCTGCACAACAACAGCAATCCTTCGCCTCGCAAGCGGCAACCACTTTATGACCGATGTTCTTACAGGAGCCGCAGTCGGAACTGCAATCGGATTTTTTGTTCCGTGGGTAAATCACT
>JAFNQK010000052.1 GCA_017386165.1 Treponema sp. | reverse complement strand
CTTATTTTTATTGAATTTTTTACAGGGGTCATGCTGCTATGCGATGCCCTTGCATATATTTATCGCGGAAATATTACACCGATTGGCCATTTTATGGTTCGGTTTACTAATTTCTTTGTTTTTATATGTAATTATATGACTTCATTTTTTATTTGTTTTTATATTTGTGAAAACATTAAAAAGGCTAGACTGGATTTGAGTATTTTATTAAAGCCAAAAGCTGCTCATAAAGAAGGAATCCCGCTTCATCTATTTTTCGTTTTATTTTTCTGTCTGTTTGGAATTATCATAACTATCGTAGGACGATTTACAAGTCTCTTTTACTATTTTGATGTAAACAATTTTTATCACAGAAGTTCATTATTTCCACTGAGTGTTGCTCTTGGTATTTTGCCTGGACTGATTTCTCTAACGATGTTAATTCAGAATAGAAAAAAACTTGCAACAAATGTTTTTGTTTCACTTCTCTTCTATTATGTAATGCCTGTAATCGGGGTTGCACTGATTCTTCTTTCTTATGGAATTTCGTGGATTAATATTTCTCTGGGATGCGGATCGTTACATCTCTTCTATACTTCTATTAAATTAATGGAACTGGAATTGTCTTCTGGCAAGAGATCCGTTTCTATTTCAAATCCTGTATATAAAGTAGAAGATACTTCTGATAAATCCCGCAAACGAGTTATTAGAAATCATGTATGGCAGACTCTTTCTGTTAGTTTGGGTGGAATACTTGTTGTTCTGATTATTGTTTCAATTAAGGGTATTTCGATTCCTGAAAAAACTTTGAAAATTGACACTCCGTATGTTGAAAATGATACTACAAAGTCTGTTTGTATCACTTTTGTCCGAAATGCAGAAAAACAGTGGGTTGACGGAGACGATCCTGACAGAACTGGTGCTCAGTTTGACGGCGTAATTTTCAATAACATGAAGAACACTATTATCACCGATTGGAGTTTTGATATCAGAATGCCGGAAGGCTGTTCCATTGATCCAGGTCCGTGGAATGGAATTTTTAGTCTCTTTGATGACGAGCTGGTTGTAAAGAAACCTCATAATGGGGATGCTGAAAATATTCATGGTGAAGATTTTTATTCAATAAAGCCAAAAAAAACTCTTGGCTTTGGATGTATCATGTATACTCCTCATGACTATGAGCCTCTCTCTCAAAAAATTGTATTTACATATTCATGTATTTTCAAACCATTAACAAATATTGTGTTTGATATTTTCCTGGCTCTGCTTGCAATTGTGTTCATTATTTCTACAACAATTATGCTTCTTGAAGGAAAACTTATCCGCGTAGAAGAAGAAAATAAAAAACTTGAAAACGTTGTTAAGGAACGAACTCAGGAACTTGAAGCCGAAAAGAATCGTTCAGAAAGCCTCTTGCTGAACATTCTTCCAAAAGAAATTGCAAAAGAATTGTCTGAGCATCCGGACAGAATTATAGCTAAGGAATATCCAAATGTTACGGTTCTTTTTACGGATATTGTCGGATTTACAAAATTAAGCGGGGAAATGACTGCTGAAGAAGTTGTAACTATGCTCAACAAAATGTTCTCTATGTTTGATGAAAGAGCTCAGCGGGAAGGAATTGAAAAAATCAAGACTATCGGGGATGCCTACATGGCTGCGGCAGGGCTTTCTCAGGATAAAGACAATGATGGCGCTGCAAAAATGATTCGGTTTGCAAAAGGTCTTTTGGATGATGTTAATGTCTTTAATGAAAAATCGGATACAAAACTGATGCTTCGTCTAGGAATCAATTCTGGTCCACTTGTAGCTGGTGTAATCGGTAAAACCAAGTTTATTTATGATATTTGGGGGGATACCGTAAATGTAGCCAGCAGAATGGAAAGTACAGGACTGCCGATGAAAGTTCATGTAACAGAAACTACAAAGGTTCAGACAGAAGAAATGTTTGATTACAGCGAAAATACTGAAATCGATGTAAAAGGAAAAGGAATGATGAAAACATATTTCTTATAAGGAATGTGTTTTAAGATAAAATTGAAAAAAAATAATCTTATGTTATACTTTTAAACAATAGAAAAGAGAGGAAATATGAAAGCGAAAGAAAAGAGATATAGCCTTGTTTGGTTTCTTGTGTTTATAATCGGTATGTCGATTTTAGTTGCCAATGTAATATCGAATATAATTGTCTTGAAACAGACAAAAGCGGCTGTTTTAAAGGAAAATGATGATGTCTATAGAAATGTTGTAGAAGGTTTTGCTTTATCATTAGAAAATGATCTTATGGGATATTATCGGGAGCTAAATGTTTATGTATATGCAGATATTGTAAAAACGGGCAATCTTGAAGCTTGTTACAACTGGATAATGGATCCTGAAAGAGCAAAAATGCGTGGCGACTTTGATTATGTAATGTTAAGTGGTCCAGAGGGGATGGCTCGTACAGATGTAGGAAAGATTACAAACATAAAAGACCGTTCATATTTTAAGGATATAATGGAAAACGGTATGTCTCGAACAATTGATGATCCTGTAATCAGTAGAACAACTGGCTTACCAGTAATCCATGTAGCAAGAGCTCTAAAAGATAAAAATGGCAAGACTTTTGCCATGATTTCGGGTGTATTGAATGCAGATCGATTGACAGCAAAAATTGGTCAGATTAAAGTAGGCGAAAAAGGTTATGCATTTCTTTTGTCCTCTGACGGTACGGTAATTTCTCATCCTCAGCAAGATTTTATTATGAAGAAGAATTTTATATCTGGAATTACAGGTGGAAAATCAGGCAAAAATGGAGACATGATTGACGTTGCAGAAAAAATGACACAACGTCTTAAGGGTACCGCTTTTATTAATGCAAATGGTCGCGAAGGTAAAGATTATATTGTTTATGCCCCTGTAAATGGTACACCATGGTCAATGGCTCTATCAATTCCGGATTATCAGATTTATAATCTGGTTAATAAGTTAAAATTGAGAATATCGTTTGGTTCATTAGCTACAATCGTTCTTACAATTATTTTAGGTGCTATTGCACTATATATTTCTCTTAAGCCTCTTAAGTTTGTTGAGAAAGCTGTTTTGAATATTGCATCTGGTGATGCAGATTTAACAAAACGAATTGAGATTCAGCCGGATAACGAAATCGGTTATGTTGTTAAAGGCTTTAATGCGTTTACGGATAAACTGCAGACTATTATTTCTGATGTAAAAGAATCCAAGGGCGAATTGCAGATTGCCGGAGAAGACATGTCGGCAAGCGCTCAGGATACATCTACTGCAATTACTCAGATTCTTACAAATATTGATGAAATGGGTACACAGATACAGTCTCAAGCCTCTGGTGTAGAGGAAACTGCCAGTGCAGTAAATCAGATTGCATCGAATATTGAATCTCTTGAACGCATGATTGAAACTCAGAGTGCTGGTGTTACTCAAGCTTCTGCTGCAGTAGAAGAAATGATTGGTAACATCAATTCTGTTGCAAGCTCTGTTGATAAAATGTCCGATTCATTTGATGAACTTACAAAGAGTACAAATGATGGTGCTGCTGTTCTTTATGAATTGAATGAAAAGGTAAATCAGATTGAACAACTTAGCCAGACTTTGCAGGAGGCAAACTCTGCAATCTCTGCAATTGCGGAACAGACAAACCTCCTTGCTATGAATGCTGCAATCGAAGCGGCTCATGCGGGGGATGCCGGTAAAGGTTTTGCGGTTGTTGCAGATGAAATTCGTAAGCTTTCTGAAACATCTACGGCACAGAGTAATACAATTGGAGACCAGCTTTCAAATATCCAGAATGTAATCAGTGAAGTAGTTGAAGCTTCTCAAAAGACTAGTGGTGCCCTTAAAGTTGTAGCTGATATCGTAGTTGGAACAGATCAGATTGTTAGACAGATTGAAGCCGCTATGCTGGAACAGAGTGAAGGTTCTAAGCAGATTAGTGAATCTTTGAATGCCATGAACAACAGTACTCTTGAAGTACGAAATGCTTCTAAAGAAATGGCCGAAGGAAACAAGGCTATTCTTGAAGAAATGAATAACCTCCAGAATACTGCCCTGGTCATGAAAGACAGTATGAACCAGATGTCAAACGGTGCCGTAAAAATCAATGAAACAGGTATTGCCCTTTCTGGTGTATCAGAAAAGATTACCGAATCAATCGAAAAGATTGGTGCACAGATTGATCAGTTTAAGGTTTAATCTGTCAAAAAAGAAACGCGGCCTTTTGGGCTGGATTATTTATTTTGCAGGGAATAAAAAGGGTGCCTACATTGTGAGCATTCTTTTTGCTCTTTTGAGTGTTGCGTGCTGTATTGCCCCTTATTTTATGATTGCACGGATTGTCCGTCAGCTCATGGATGGGATGCGGGACTGCATTTGGCCTTTTGCTATTGCGATTATTATTACACCTTCACTGATTCTGACTCTTTTGCCGATTGGAGGAATTATGTTCCTTTACGGTACAATCAGTGCTTCTCTTTTTATAACTGTGATTATTCTTGCCCTGAGCGCGTGAATTTTCATTATCAAAAACTATGGAAAAGTGTATATTTTTGTTGTTAAAACTCATGGAAAAGTGTATATTTTAATAAGAAAATCTCATAGAAAAGTGTAATCTTCGAGGAGAAGTCAATGTATAGAAAAATTAAATCCTTTATAACTGATTTCTTGAAATCAGATACAAATAAAGTTCTGATTATTGATGGTGCTCGACAAATTGGAAAATCATATATAATCCGTGAAGTTGGAAATGAACTCTTTGAAAACTACGTTGAAATTAATCTTTTAGAAGACTCTCTGAATAATCGATATTTTGAGAACACAAAGAATACATCCGATTTTTACTTACAGTTGAGTATGATTGCCGGAAAGAAGCTGAAGGAAAAAGAAAATACTCTTATTTTTTTGGATGAAATACAGGCATATCCACATCTTCTAACTCTTCTGAAGTTTTTGAATCAAGATAATCGGTTTACATATATTGCAAGTGGCTCACTTTTAGGAGTTACACTTTCACAAACTTCATCAATTCCAATGGGTAGTATTGAAGTTAAACATATGTACCCAATGGATTTTGAAGAATTTCTGATTGCAAATAATTTTGGAGAATTTGCGATTTCTGTTCTTAAAGAAAAGTTTGCCAAAAGAGAAAGTCTTGATGAAAATATTCACAACAATCTGCTGACACTATTTAAGAAATATCTTCTTTCCGGCGGGCTTCCAGATGCTGTAAAAACTTTTATAGAAACAAACAATATTGTAAAAGTTCGTGCAATTCAAAATCAGATTCATGAATATTATGGCATGGATGCTTCTAAATATGATTTAGAAAAAAAACTTAAAATTAAGCGAATATTTGATATGATTCCTTCAAGTCTTGAAAACAAAAAAAAGCGAATCATTGTTCAAGATATTGAAAATAAAAAAGGAAAACGTTTTTCAAATTATCAGGAGGAATTTGATTATCTTATAAATGCAGGAATTGCGCTTGAAGTAAAGGCAATTTCAACTCCCGTTTTTCCACTTGATGAAAATTCCGGCAAAAATTTGTTAAAGTTATACTTAAATGATGTTGGAATCCTCTCGTCAATTCTATATGAAAACAATATTCGGGCAATTTTAGATAGTGAAAATAGTGTGAATCTGGGAACTGTATATGAAGCAGTGGTTGCTCAAGAATTAAAAGCTCATGGAAAGTCTTTATTCTATTATGACAACAAAGCAAAAGGAGAAGTTGATTTCCTCATAAATGATTACGATTCTCTTTCTGTTCTTCCAATTGAAATCAAATCTGGAAAAGACTATTACATTCATTCGGCATTAAATAGTTTTCTACAAAACAAAGATTATAATGTTTCTAGAGCAATTGTATTTTCTAACGAAAGAAAGATTTTCACAGATGAAAACGGTATTACTTATATGCCAATTTATTTTGTGAGTTTTATGTGATATGAAGTCAAATGAGGCATTAGTTCATTTCCATCTCCCCGGCCTTTTTGAGTTTTACGAATTTTACCGGGTTTTTCTTCCTTTGTTTCATACGCACAGGGACTGGTTTTATCCCTGGTGTGATATTGCGTCGATTTACGGCTCACCGGAGGGGTGCCTCTGGGGTGGGGGAAGAACCAGCGATGGTACAGCAGATGCTCAGGATGTTCTCTTTCTTATGGATGAGTTTGGCATTTCTTCAAGGCTGACCTT
This sequence comes from Treponema sp., assembly GCA_017386165.1. GTDB lineage: Bacteria > Spirochaetota > Spirochaetia > Treponematales > Treponemataceae > Treponema_D. The sequence continues at coordinate 9,951 of JAFNQK010000052.1, read as the reverse complement.
TAGTAATTCACTTTTGGAGACCGAGCATCTTTCTGACAAAAAGTGCAATTCCCTCTGCAGGCTTTTTGAAAAGTCGAAAGTGCCGGGTGGGGTGATTGTTCATTCTCCTCTCCTTGCAGATTATCTCAAGAAAAATTATCCACAGCTTTATCTTGTTTCTTCTACCACAAAAGTTCTGACGGATTTTGGTGATTTTAAAAAGGAACTGGAAAATCCCGATTTTAAGTATGTGGTTCCGGATTTTAGACTGAACAAATCCTTTGAAAAGCTGGACACTCTTTCTCAAGAAGAAAAAGACAAGGTAGAATTTTTGTGCAACGAGTGCTGCGATTTTGGCTGTAGTTCCCGCAAAGCCTGCTACGAGAATGTTAGCCGAAAGAATCTGGGGCTTTCTGTGCCCGACCACAAATGCACTTCAAGTCTGGGGGACGGCGGCTACCGTTTTTCCCTTGCCAAGAAAAATCCTTCTTTTATCAGCGTCGATGACATTCTGAATATTTACCTTCCGCGGGGTTTTTCAAACTATAAGATTGAAGGTCGCGGCCTTGGCAGTGCGGTTTTGCTGGAGTTTCTTCTATATTATATGACTAAACCAGAGTACCAGCTGCAAGTGAGGGAAGAGGTTTATCTGGATTCTATGCTTGATTTGTTTTAAAAACTTGAAGAAACTGCCCTTTTTTGCGTTTTATTCTTTATGCTCGCAAGGAATTCCCATCATGTGGATCATTCCGTAGCGGGTGAACTCTTCGATGTTTTCGATGTATTGAAAGGCGGCTTGTTTTGTCATTTTGTGGGTGATGATTTCGACAAAGGCATTGATGACGGTGGAGGCGATAAAGTGAACCGTCATGGTGTCGATTTTTTTTGCGGCGATTTTGTTCTGATACATCCAGTTAAAGGTGTCCTGACAGTTTTTGGTGTAAAGGTCGCAGATTTCTTCCTGAAAATGTTCGTGGGTACTGCCGGCTGCCTTGGTGAGGAGTAGGGTAAAGGTGTCGAAATTATCGAATATGTAGTTCAAAAGGTCGTTTGTGGATTCCTTTTCCTGTTCAAAATGCTCCTTTGAAACAAGATTATCCAAATCCAGGTGGTGACTTGAATCCGCCATCATTACAGTTTTTGTCGTAAAATCGATTGCCTTGTCCACCAGTGTGCAGAAAAGGGCGTCCTTATCCTTAAAATGCCGGTACATGGCGCCGGTGGTCAGTCCCGCATTAGCGGCAATTGTGCGCAGGGATGCATTCATAAAGCCCTTTTCAAGGAACTCCGTTTTTGCGCTTTCGAGGATTTTTGATTTTGTGTCGGATTCGATTTGGTTCATTGTTTTTTAATTTATAGGTTTGAGCGGGATTAGTCAATGTTTTGATAAGTGCAAAAAACGTTACAAAAATGCTGGTTTTGTAGTGGAATTTCGTTACAAAATTCTCCTGTGGATCATACGAATTACAAAGCTTGCAATGTGCAAAATTTGCACATTGCTCTTTACATCAGTAGCAGTTGTCGCAAATTATGCGACAACTGATTTATGAACTATCGCAAAAATTGCGACAGTTGGATTCTTTATTAGTCCCCATACAAATACAATTTTTGCAGTCATCTATTTTTTTCCCCCTCTTGACCTGATAACACCGTTATCGTAATGATAATAGTGTTAACGTTAGATAGTACTAACGATAAAGAGGTATTTATGCAGGTCAAAAAAATCAACGACTGGTTTGAAAAGTTTGGCAGGTTCGAAGTAAAACACCGCTGGGCTTTTATTACAGGTCTTTTAATTGTAACGATTAATTGTACGCAGCCGGGCTGCTACCATTTTTCGCTACCCCTTCCAGCGGGCTTCAATCGCCGGCCCGCAACGCCCGGCTTTTTATGAGGTTTTCATGAAAAAAATACAATTTTCTTCTATTATAGATGTAATTCGTTCGGTGGTTGTGTTTCGACGATGCTCAACAACCAAGGCTCTCGAAACCACCTTAACAGGTCATTTCGACAAGCTCAATGACCGTAAACGAATGGGGATAGTATTATCTTTTTTAATACCATCCCTTTTATCCGCTCAGGGCGTCGAGTTCTCTGGAGACGTTAATACCAAGTGGGGCGTTGCTGCCCCATGGACTAACGAGGAAGGAGCCGGCTGCTTTACCATCGGAGACACCTTTATCAAAGGAAAGGTTAATGCCTGGTACGGAAACAGTTCTTGTTATGCAGAAGGGACTTTTTCCTATGATGTCCTTGGGGGAGGAAATCTATCAAACGGTTTTAACCTGTCGTTTAATGAACTTTGGGCAGATTATTCTTCTTCTTTTTGGGGTATCCGCATTGGCCGCCAGAAAACTGCCTGGGGCAAAGCAGACGGAATCGATATTACAAATGTAATATGTCCTTCTGATATGAAAAGCCTTGCATCGATTTCAGAAGGCGGGGCAAAGCTTGCAATTGATGCTGTTCGATTCTCCTTGACGGCAAACAGTTTTACTATGGACGCATACTGGATTCCGTTTTTCACTCCTGCTTCTCTTCCTCTCGAAAGTGGGAATATCCTCCGCAAATATATTGTTCCGTCTAGTGTTGATTTTGATATTCCTTCTTATGGAAATCTTACGATTCCTGTACAGGTAAATTCTTTTTCAGAACCGGAAATTGCAATCTGGAACGGGGAATATGCCTTAAAATTGGCGGGATATCTTTCTGCTCTTGATGTTTCTTTGTATGGCTTTTATGGCCGCTGTTCTTGGCTTGAATGATTTTGACAGCCTTATTAAGCCGACTGTGGATTACAGCCTGTCGGATCAGATTAATCTGGGATGCGGAGCATTTATCTTTATCCCGGGACCTGACCGTGACGGCCAAAAACACGAAGGCACTTATGGTGCATACAAGGATTTGAGTACCTTGTTCATAAGTGCCAGATTCAGTTTTTAGTTTTGTTTTTTCCGTATTCCGTCCGCAAGGGCGAGAATTTTTTTTGGATTGACCAGGGCTAGCCCCTGGTCTTCGTCTCCTAAAACCAAAAGTTCGTCGCCGCTTGAAATATTAAAAATACTTCGGGCCTTGGCCGGAATTACAATTTGTCCTTTGTCGCCAACAGTTACAAGACCAAACAGATGTTTTCCCTTAGGAGGAAGATTTAGCCCCATGTGTTGCTGGGGTGTATAGTTTACAAGGTCATCAAGGGATACTTCAAATATTTCTGCGAGCTGAACGCATTTTGTAATATCTGGAACGGTTTCCCCTGATTCCCATTTTGCAATTGCCTGCCGGGTAACATCCAGTTTTTCGGCAAGATCTTCCTGGGTATAGGATTTCATTTTTCTAAGCTGAATCAGGTTATCCTTGAACATCAGGTTCATTCTCCTCAGTTTTTTTCTGGCGAGGTTTTTTGATTCCCAATACTGCCCATCTCCAGAATGGAATTCGGGAAATGATTTCATATAGACCGTAGCCGGAGATTAGGCCTGCAATCAAAGTTAATGGGTAGGCAAGTCCCGGTGAAACTAATCCTGGTTTTGCTACAAAAAGTGCAAAAGCGGAAATTCCCAGATAATGGAAAACGTAAAGCCCAAAGCCGCGTTTATTCATCCAGCGTGTAAAGGAGTTTTCAAAGTCAAAGAATTTAGAAAAGAGTCCTATGATTGTAAGGCATGATAAATATCCGTATGAAATAAAGAGTGGAGAACGGTTTATCGGTTTGTCTGCATAATTTTGGCCGAAGTATTTAATACAGAACCAGGTACCTAGACCGATAGATGCCAACGCAAAAATCCAGAAATATTTTTTGAGGATTTTGATTATGCCATCGTGGGAGAAAACAAAATATCCTAGAAAGAAGGCAATTCCGTATAAGCCAAATCGGTAGACCACGATAATTGGTGTATTCAAAATATGTGAGAAAGCCCAGACCAGTGCGCCAAGTGCAGTTATAATTACCAGGGTGAGGGCAGTGCAGGCTTTTGAAGGGCCTTCTTCTGTGACGGAATATTTTTCTTCAATTAAATTCCAGAAACGATTTTTTTCGATTTTGCGCACAAGTACAAGCACAAGACATAAAACCCACAAGAGCTGAATATACCAGAGAACTCCGGTTCCGCTTAAAATACAGATGATTGCTTTTCCAACGGCCGGTATTTCCTGTTCAGAAACAAAAACTCCGCTTATTGAAGCGTTTACAAATCCTTGAATAAACTGGAATGCAAAAAGACCGATTGTTGACGGAACAAGAAGCCTTGTTGTTCGGGTTTTGATGAATTCTTTATTGGTATGTTTTTCGCTGTCGGTGCTACCAAAATACAATCGTGCAGAAATTCCAGAAACGATGAACAAAAGCATCATAAGCCATGGATAAACAATGTACTGAAAAAGGTCGTAGTACTGGATGTCGAGGTTTGTAATCGGACCGACACCCCCCAAAATTCCTTCTGCATTGTACATGTAAAAAACGTGATAAAGAACAACGATTACATCTGCAAAACATCTGATATTATCAAGATAATGTTTTCTCATACAAATCCTACCTATGCAATTATATTTAACATTTCAAATAGATTATATGAGTGGTTTAAATATTTGTCTAACAATAAATATTAACTTTTTATCAGGTCAAATGTAAGGTTTAGTTGCTTTTTTTGATTTGACAAGCATACGGAAATTAGCGGTAAAAAAAACTTATTAAGAATGCAAATAATATAAATAAAACCTATTGACAGAGTAGGTAATAAGGTGTATATTTAACCTATCAAACGAGTAGGGTTATAATAACAGGAGGCGCAAGATGAAATTTTATTTTGAAAAACTTGTTCGTGAAAATTTCCGCAACGGACGAATGCGCGCCTGTTGTCTTTTCTGTTAGGCTGAAAGTCCTTTAGCCAAAATCTTTTTACAATTATTTCTCGAAAAACAGGTGGTTGAGTAAATGCGAAGCATTGTATCGAAACCACCGCACAGATTCGAATGTTGAAACATTCTTCATGACTTTTTACAGGAGTATCATTATGGCAAATTATAAATTCGAAACATTACAGTTACATGTTGGACAGGAAAGTGCAGACCCGGCAACAGACAGCCGCGCAGTGCCTATTTATCAGACTACAAGTTATGTATTCCATAACTCTAAACATGCAGCAGATCGTTTTGGACTTGCTGATGCAGGAAACATTTACGGTCGTCTTACAAACAGTACACAGGACGTTTTTGAAAAGAGAATTGCAGCTTTGGAAGGCGGAACTGCTGCTCTTGCAGTAAGCTCAGGTGCTGCCGCAATTTCTTATACAATCCAGGCATTGGCTGCAAACGGCGGACACATCGTTGCTCAGAAAACAATTTACGGTGGTTCTTATAATCTTTTGGCACACACTTTGCCACAGTATGGAATTTCAACAACCTTTGTAGATGCTCACAATCTTTCAGAAATCGAAAACGCTATCAAAGAAAATACTCGTGCAGTTTATCTTGAAACTCTCGGAAATCCAAACTCAGATATTCCTGATCTTGATAAAATTGTAGAACTCGCTCACAAGCATGGTCTTCCAGTTGTTGTTGATAACACCTTCGGAACTCCTTATCTTATTCGTCCACTTGAACACGGTGCTGATATCGTAGTTCATTCTGCAACAAAGTTTATCGGCGGTCACGGAACAACTCTCGGCGGTATTATCGTAGAAGGCGGAAAGTTTGACTGGAAAAAGAGCGGAAAATACAAGAACATTGCAGAACCAAATCCAAGTTATCATGGAATTTCTTTCTACGATGCTGTAGGACCTGCTGCTTTTGTAACATACATTCGTGCAATCTTGCTCCGTGATACAGGCGCTACAATCAGTCCTTTCAATGCTTTCCTTCTTTTGCAGGGAACAGAAACTTTAAGTCTTCGTCTTGACCGTCATGTAGAAAACACAAAGAAGGTTGTTGAATTCTTAAAGAACCATCCAAAAGTTGCAAAGGTAAATCATCCATCTTTGCCAGAACATCCTGATCACGCTTTGTATGAAAAGTATTTCCCTAATGGTGGTGGTTCAATCTTTACATTCGAAATTAAGGGTGGCCGCGAAGAAGCCTGGGCATTTATCGACAACTTAAAGATTTTTAGTCTTCTTGCAAACGTTGCAGATGTTAAGTCACTGGTTATTCATCCTGCAAGTACAACTCACAGCCAGCTTTCTGCCGAAGAACTTGCTGACCAGGGAATCACCCAGAGCACAATCCGATTGTCAATCGGCACAGAACACATCGACGATATCATCGCCGACTTAGAAAACGGATTTAAAGCAGTAAAATAATAAGGAGAACATTATGGCAGACATTAAACAGAGTGCATTGGAATTAATCGGAAAAACACCGGTTTTACAGTTGAATGGATATTCAAAAGAAGCAGGAATCAAGAATGCTACAGTTCTTGCAAAACTGGAATATTTGAATCCGGCAGGAAGCGTAAAAGACAGAATTGCTCTTGCAATGATTGAAGACGCTGAAGCAAAGGGACTTTTAAAGCCAGGTGCAACAATCATTGAACCAACAAGCGGTAACACAGGTATCGGTATTGCATCGGTAGCAGCTGCAAAAGGTTATAAAGCAATTTTGACTTTGCCAGATACAATGAGCGTTGAACGCAGAAACCTACTAAAAGCATACGGCGCAGAACTTGTTCTGACAGAAGGCGCAAAGGGAATGAAGGGTGCTATCGCAAAGGCTGATGAACTTAAGACTTCTACACCAAACTCAATTATTCTTGGTCAGTTTGTAAACCCTGCAAACCCAGCTTATCACAAAAAGACAACAGGTCCAGAAATTTGGGAACAGACAGACGGAAAAGTTGATATCTTTGTTGCTGGTGTTGGAACCGGCGGTACAATTACAGGTGTTGGTGAATACCTCAAGGAAAAAAATCCAAACGTAAAGGTTGTTGCCGTTGAACCTGCCACAAGCCCTGTTCTTTCAAAAGGAACAGCTGGTTCACACAAGATTCAGGGAATTGGTGCAGGAATTGTTCCAGAGGTATTAAACACAAAAGTTTATGATGAAGTTATCGCCATCGAAAACGAAGATGCTTTTGAAGAAGGCAGAGTATTTGCCCGCAGCGAAGGTATTCTCGTTGGTATCTCAAGCGGTGCCGCATTAAAAGCTGCAAAGATTTTGGCAGAACGCCCAGAAAACAAAGGCAAGAACATTGTAGTTCTCTTGCCAGATTCAGGAGACAGATACTTAAGTAATCCACTTTTTAGCGACTAGAATGTACTTTATTGACATATAATTATATTATCTATTATTCTAAGAATGACCACTTATCTGATAGGGTAGGTGGTCATTCTTTTTTGCTCTAGAAATAAGGCGGTCAAATGGAATGGAGAACTACGACTATTGCGGAGGCAGCAATTCTTCAGGAATGTGCGGTCAACAATGGTTTCTTTGCAAACAACTACAGTGCGGTAAATTCAATTCTCTATGAAAAGAAATTTCGCTCTCAAATTGCAATTGAAGGGGAGTGGATTTACGAAAAGTATTTTGTAGGCGAGAATGTTTGCTTCAGTTTTCCTCACAATATAAAGGGCGAGACGGAGGATGTAAAAAAGGCACTGGAGGATTTGATGCAGGAGGTTTCATCGTCTCTCAAAACAGTAACATTTGAAAATATTACATCCGATGAAAAAAACATTCTTTTAGAATTGTATCCCTCTACAAAAGTTTTTGCCATTCCGGAATCAGGAGACTACATCTATCGCAAGGAAAAACTAGTCTTTCTTGCAGGTAAAAAGTTGAGCAGAAAGAGAAATCACATTCATCAGTTTGAAAAAAAGTACCCTGATTTTTCTTATGAACCATTGAGCCTGCAGAATCTTTCTTATGTCAGAGAAATCGAAGAAAAGTGGCTCAAGGAAAATGAAGAAGCGGCTTTAGAGACCGGAACTTTTTCTGATTTGGTTGCTGAAAAAGAAATAATCTCCTATGCTCTTGATAATTTTGAGGCATTTTTAAAGTCCTCTGGAATGACAGGCGGCATTCTTTTTGTATCTGGAAAACCAGTTGCTTTCTGTATCGCCAGTATTTTGAGCCGTAATGTGACTGATGTTCATTTTGAAAAATGTCTTTCCGGCTTTGACCGTGACGGCGGCTATACCGTAATAAACAATGAGTTTTCCAAAACAGTCAGAACAGAGTACCTCAACCGCGAAGAAGATCTCGGCATACAAGGCCTAAGAAAAGCAAAACTCTCGTACTATCCGGAAACGGTACTGGAAAAGTTTAGGGTGGAAATTTCGTACATGCAAAAAAGGTTCTTGAAGAGATAAAACAAGAATAAAAATTTAAAATAAGTTTGCTTTAATGCCTTTTTATTCGTATCTTTTAAGTATGAATATAAAGTTTAAATCTTACAATGAATCTTATTTTAGCCTGAGTTTTGAAAATCAGTTTACAGAACAAATGCTTGATGCGGTGCGCAAAGTTCCCGGAAGAAGGTATCTTGCAGAAGAAAGGCTTTGGCTCATTCCAGATAACCAAAATGCAAAGAATCTTCTATTATATACTCTTTACGGAACGGGTCTTTTTAATTATGAGGACAGAAAGCCTGTGGAAGAGGGGGCTCGGCAAACTGTTATTATGCGACCAGGAGGGGCAGGGGATCCAGAGCTCTCTAAAATGAAAGAACTGCTTGAAGCCCGTCATTACAGTGCCCATACCGTGAGCTGCTATTTAAAGTGGATTAGATGTTTCAAGGATTTTTATAAGGGAAAGTCCGTGTTCTCACAGGTCGATATAAACGAATATCTTACGACTCTTGCAACAAAAGCCAAAATCAGCGCTTCAACTCAGAACCAGGCTCTTGCCGCCCTCTTGTTCTATTTCAGATTTATAAAGAATGAATCGGAACTTAATCTTACAAATGTGGTGCGGGCAAAAAAGTCAGAAAGAATTCCAGTGGTTTTCAGTCGCGAGGAAGTAAGCCGGATTATTTCAAAAATGAGCGGAACCAAAAAACTCATGGCAAAGCTTTTGTACGGAACCGGACTCCGATTGCACGAGCTTTTGAGTTTAAGAATTCTTGATGTGGATTTTGAGCGCAGAGAAATAACCGTCCGAAACGGAAAAGGCGCAAAAGACAGGTCGGTGATGCTTCCTTTAAGTCTAGTCTCTGAATTAAGGGAACATATTGAAACTGTACGTCACATTCACAACGCGGATTTAAAGGAGGGTTTTGGAAAAGTTGAACTTCCTTTTGCTCTGGAAAAAAAATTCCCGGATGGCGGAAAAGAGTTCAAGTGGCAGTGGCTCTTCCCCCAGAAAAATCGCTGGAAAAATAAAAACGGAGAAGAGGGGCGCTGGCATCTGGATGACAGCCTTTTACAGCGCGCCGTCAAAAACGCAATTCTAGAATGCGGCTTCAACAAAAACGGAAGCTGTCATACTTTCCGCCATTCCTTTGCCACTCATCTTTTAGAAAATGGGTACGATATTAGAACCGTCCAGGAACTCCTGGGACACAGCGATATAAAAACGACTCAGATTTATACCCATGTTTTGAATAATGGACCGAATGGGGTTGTAAGTCCGCTAGACAGGATGTAAAAGAAAATGTAAGGGAAAGAATCGGGAGAAAATAGGAAGATAGGGCAGGAGAAAAAAGCCATAAATCGGGATTTATGCCGACCCGTATAAAAAACTATATAAAATCTCTAATTAATGATGTATAATGTTTTTAACTATTCGTCAAAAATGCTTATACCGACAAATTCTGTCAGTATAAACTATTTATGATCGATATGGAGAATAATTGTTATGACGACAGGCACACTGGCCTGCTAATTTAAGAATTTGAATTTTTCGTTTTAACAAATTTTCCGTATCCAAAAGGAAGAAAAAATGGAAAACGAAAATTCAACAGTTTATTTAAATTATTTGAGAGTTTTTGCAGCTTTAGCTGTACTTATGTTGCATGTGTTATGTACTCCGGTTGTATATTAT
>JAFNQK010000051.1 GCA_017386165.1 Treponema sp. | reverse complement strand
GAAGGTTACGCAGAAACTCCGCTTACAAAAATTGACTTACAGTCCGACGAACTGTTTTCATGCCAGCTTTCATTCTCACACCAAGAATGTTCAGAGAAATGGCATTCCGACCACGAATGACTGCTATGATTGAGACAATTGGAAATGTAATTACTCATAGTTTTCATCTCTGAAACCCCTTGTAAGAAATAAGCCGGCACAAGCCAACTTTTGCGTCGTTTCAACGCTTGATGGTTTTAATATATCACAGTCTAACTTTTAAAGCATTAAAGACGTTCTATAAAATCTTTAATTTTTCATTATTAAAGATTTTATTCTTTCGTCTGGACTCGAACCAAAACTAAAAGCGCCAAAAGCTTCTGTGCTACCGATTACACTACGAAAGATTCTGCCAAGCTGGAGTCGAACCAGCGACCTCATGACCCCAAATCACGCATTCTACCATCTGAACTACTGGCAGGTATAATGGGTAGATGCGGATTTGAACCGCAGACCTTCCGGATATGAGCCGGATGCTCTAACCAGCTAAGCTATCTACCCAAGTTTGATGTTTCGTATGAGAGTCGAACTCATAACCCTTACGGGAACTGCTTTTGAGGCAGCCGCGTATACCAGTTCCGCCAACGAAACATTATCTGGTTCAGGAGAGAATCGAACTCTCATACCATGCGGCATCAGAACCTTAATCTGACGTGTCTCCCAGTTGCACCACTGAACCATAATTTTACCTGCGAAAGGACTCGAACCTTCATACCATATGGCAACTGATCCTAAGTCAGCCGTGTCTCCCATTGCACCACGCAGGCATGTATTACTCCGAGCCGGATTTGCACCGGCAAGCCATTTCGGCAACTGGTCTTAAGCCAGTCGTGTTTCCTAATTTCACCATCAGAGCATAAGCGCGGAAGGGCAGACTCGAACTGCCTAAACTGGATTTTCAGTCCAGTGCTTTACCCGTTAGGCTACTTCCACAGAAAAGCAGGTTACTGGATTCGAACCCGTGATCTTCGGTTTGGAGGACCGACGCGATAAACCAACTACGCTAAACCTGCATTTTAGTTGTCATGCCAGGAGTCGAACCCGGAATTAAAGAATCAGAATCTCTTGTGTTACCAAATTACACCACACGACAATATTATTTAGCCCTTGTTGGAATTGCACCAACCACCTACGGCTTATAAGACCGGTGCTCTAACTGACTGAGCTAAAGGGCAATAATTACTTATCACTTCAAGCCGACTTCACCTCCGCAATATCACATTCGCATTCAACTTCGATAACATCACGGACAATGAAATCATCAACAGTAACGCCGTATACGTCCGCAAGGATGATCATGTTGTCGATAGTAGGCAAATACTTACCTTTCTCGTAGGCGTACACCGCTTCAGGACTTGAGAAACTTAAAATGTTCTGGATTTCACGAACCGAATAACCTGCACGGATTCGGTATTCTTTGATTTTTGCAGCCGTTGCTGCTACGTTGATAATTGGTCTATTAATTTTACACATCCGTTTCTCCTTAATTCTGGGAGCCAGCGCATGTGTAAAAAGGTTTTAAGCGCCGGTCTTCCCTTCAAAATCTCCAAAAGCAGCCTGGCACATAAAGCCAAGCCCGTTAAACATCCCTTGTATCTGTCCCTGAAGCATAAAGCCCTGCAACGGGAGTCCGAGTGGGAGCTGAGGCAGTTTTAATGTTTGCAATTCAAATGTCTTAGAAACTGTTTTCATCTCAGTTCCTCCGTTTAAGATATAAGGTGCTCAACGAGCACTACTTCTAAAGTTTTCCGTAAAAGAAACGCTTATTAAGAAGTGATATTTTGAATATAGCACTAAATTACAATTCTGTCTTTCAAGTTCTACTTGAATATATGTACTTTATCAAAAGCAAGCACATGAATCACGGAAAATTTAGTGCGAAAATACTATAACACAGTGGAACAATAATTACATTAAACTTGTAGTTTAATCCCTACCCCACCATCTGCACCACCATCCCGATAATGCAAACTCCACACATGGCATAGACCACAACATCCAACCAGCTGAACTTTCGCTTGCAAATAAAAAAAACAATCCGCTCAAGTGCATATTTCTTTTATGCAGTTGAGAAGGATTGCAGAATATTTCCACGCCAGGCCATTCAGTGATGTACCTGGAAGTGACTTTCAGAGAGCTGAAACTCAGTTCTGAAAGATTTTTTCTTAGATAACAGCCAGTCACACAAAAAGCTGGCGTTCTTCCCTCTCCACTTACCTTACCATCCCAACAAGCATGGCAATCCAGCCGATAACATTCATCCCGCAAAGGGAATAAATCAGAATGTCTTTCAGGCAGACTTTGGAGCTTTTTTCAGGGATTTTCTTAATAAGATCCGCGTTCTGCTTTTCGCATAAACCAAGATACTTGATTACAGAATCCTTGATGTCATCCACTGTTTTCTTTGTGGCATTTACAAAGTCCTCACTATCTCTGCGGAGCTTTTTAAGTTCCGAGGTTGCAATATTCGTTATATTGCTTGAGAAATTCTTGATGGACTCATCAAAGGCATTATCCAGCTTCTGATAGTCCTTGATTTTCTCATTGAATCCCTCAAGTTGAGTGTTGATAGCCTTTGTGGCCTGCTCCTGCTTGGAAACAAGAAGATTTATCCCCTCTTTCTGGGCACGGTCAAACTTTTCAATCGCAATAGTAAAGTTCGCCCTTTCCTCCTCCAGGAGCTTCTTTAATTGCAGGCATTCCAATTCCGTTGTCTTTCTGGCAATCTGGTTTTCCAGATCCTTCTTAAAAAGAATCTCATTGTCAAAACTCTTGATAAGCTCATCCACTTTGTGCCGGAATCCGGTAAGAAATTCCATCATCTCATTGAACCACATTGTGGACTGCTCGTTGGAAAGGTTATTCTGCCTGTCCAGAGCCGCCCGCATGTCTTCAAGGTCATCAAACCTTTTAACAATGTTCTCCAGAGTGGATTTTATATATGCGTAGGTCTCGGCATCTGCCTGATTTTTTTGCCGCTTCTGAACCTTTAAACATGGTGAGTTCTTCTGCTTTTCTTCAGGAGCTGGTTCTTCAGGTCTTTTTTCTTCCT
>JAFNQK010000050.1 GCA_017386165.1 Treponema sp. | reverse complement strand
TTGGAAAATTTTATCTGTTTTTCTTATTGTTATTATTTTTTTCTTGTAAAGAGCAGGTTCCAGATATAACAGAGTTCTATCAAAAAAATATGACAAGTTCTAAATTAGAAAATATAAATATTGACAATGAAACATTTATTCAGATTACATGGACAGAGGTGTTAGATAAATATTTTCAAGATGAGGGAAATAATCAGCCATATATAAGAGTTATTTTTACAAATCAAGATTTTGAGGATTTTTTTTCTGAATGCAACAAACGTTTAGGGATTCCTTTATATTCAAATTTGATTAAGACGTTTTACGTTGGTTATGATGGAAAACTTGGAGTCAACCACAAGATTTACTGTAATGAAATTAAAGTAACATATGAAAGTGGCATTGAGTTGCTTAATGAAGTATTTTTTTACATTTTAGATGAAGAAGTCTATATTGTTAAGATTGGTTTTTCCGAAGTTGAATAATATTTTTTTCTTCTCATCAATGGATAAATAAAGAACTAGACCAGAAAATGTGCTGAATTCACATATTTTTTTTAACTCCGTAGTTTTCGAAGAAAACTGCGGAGTCACTGCCGCAGGCTCCCGTATGAAAAGCTTTTACCGGAGAAACAAGTTGTGCCGAAGCAACGTTCTGGAATAGAAACAAATATTCTTGTAATATGCCCTGTGGGAGCGACTTTTGCATTTTCTTTTAGAAAATACAAATGCTTAAGAAAAGTCTTGACGATAAGGCATGTACAGATTATCATGTACATAGGAATTGACAATGATATTTGAGTGGGATGAGAAGAAAAATGCTATAAACAAAAAGAAACACGGTATTTCGTTTGAAATGGCGGTCCGTGTTTTTCTTGATGAAAAGCGTGTAGAAAAACTTGATATAGAACATTCAACGCTTGAGGAAGAGCGTATTAATATAATCGGACGAGTTTCTGACATGCTGATTCTGTTTGTCGTCGCAACCGACAGAAAAGGAAACGCAAGAATCATATCAGCACGAAGGGCTGAAGACGATGAGGAGGAAGAGTATTATGAAAACTATGACGCTCGATGAAGTAAAGAACTTGCCGCCTTTGACAGAAGCAGAAATAAATGCTGCAATGAATTTTAATAATACGGACTTTTCTGACTGTCCTAAAATTACAAAAGAAGAGCTTAAAGAATTCCGGCCATGGTATGAAGTTCATCCAGAATGGGTTAAGATGAAGAAAGGGGATGTTCATATAAAAATAGACCTTGATATTCTTGATGCATTAAAAAAAGGCGGAAAAGGATATCAGCAGAGGTTGAATCAGGCGCTAAGATGGGCATATGAAAATCACTGCCCTTATATGTCATTCTAAACTGATTTTTTTATTTATAAAAAGTCTTGTTCTTTGAAAAAAATGCGGGTAGACAAAATAAAACATCTATACAAATTCTGTTTCGTGTGGCAGAGGCAGTTCCCCACACAAAGAGGGATTTAATGGAACAACAGAGTTTCCACTTGTGATTTTGACAAAAAAGGAAAGTTTTTAGTGAAAACGAATGTCTGTAATAAAAATTTTTATTCATCCTCATCAAAAAACTGGATTTCAGCTTTGAAACCTAGCGGAATCCGTTTTTCTAATGTTTTTGGTAATACATATGGTTAAATGCTGAAGAATACAATGCTGTTCGAATGTCAAACATAGCGGCATATCAACTCGGTGAACCTGTTCGTGGAGATTACATTTCAGCAAGATCCAAATATATACCATGTATTACTAAATTTTTGAACCAACAATAGGAGAGCAATAATGATGAAAAATAATGCCTTTGCAATTAGTTTAGGAATCGCATTTTTTGTATTGCTTTGTTCATCATGCAATAATTTGAAATCCAAGTACTTAAAATATAAAGACCAGATTAATGATGTCTGGTTTGTGGAAATTTATTCCATGACTCCAAACTGGACTATTGAGGGAGATGCACCGCCTGAGTTTTCCTGGTATTTTAATCTTATGACAGAAGAAGAAATCCGGGCAGACGCTGATTTCAAAGCAACTCTTTACTCTTCTCAGAAAGATTGTTTTATGGCGTATTTATATTCGGCAGAAAAGTGCGATGTAAAAAACAACAAAGTGAGGATCAAAAATGGTGAGTTTTGGATGGACGGAATTGTGATCGATGTACACTATGATGATACAGACAGGGGTAAAGATGTTTACATAATGCAAAACGGAGAACAGGTGTTTTATAAAAAAGGCGAAGAGGGCATATACTATAAAATGCCTCGACAGATTTTGGAAAAATACAGATTTTACTGCAATTGAAATTTGATGGAGAGAAATATAAAAGAAACTGTCACCCCGGGCTTGATTCGGGGACTAAAAGAAGATGCTCAGCATGGAAGTTAATCATTATTTGCTGCACAAGGGGATGGAAAAAAAAGTT
>JAFNQK010000006.1 GCA_017386165.1 Treponema sp. | reverse complement strand
GATGACGGATCGATCTCCGAACTTTGCCGCACATCGATTGACCATGTACCGGACATCGAATGACCATTTGTGAAACATCATCTGGGCATTTGTCAGATAATTAACGCTTGACTCCGGCCGGAAATCAATGCACAATAAAGTGTAAATGTTTTTTTGCGGAGATAAAGAAAGCCAACAGACTTCTTGAACAAATGAATCAATGACTACAGCCACGGTTAACTGCCGTGGCTTTTTTTGCGTGGCGACATAAGAAATCCGATGATTTGCCCTTTTTTCGATGCATTTTTCAAAAACAAACTGAATGTAGTCACACTGCTTGTCTTCTGCAATTTTTTCTGAATCGAGAAAATCTTTTACTTCTGCAATAAAGTCAGAGTCATAAAGGCTGGCTCCGAACAACTGGATTATTTTATTTGAGATTGGATCAGCCGCCGCTGCTTCCGGCTTTCCAGCAGGCTTTATGTTATTATTATAATTAGTTATATGCTTCCCAGAATTTGTGATACCACCATCGCAAATTTTGACCTGGTGTTTATCAAATTCTGAACTGGGACCGGTGCAATTTTTGCTCCCCTCCATATCAATTTTTGAGCTACCCTCTTCGGAAGTCATTCTTCCTGTACGAGAATATACCGTGTAGTAATGGCAGAACTTAAGGTTGTTCTCCCAGCGTTCCTCTTTGACAATCAGGTGTTTTTCCAAAAGACCATTGAGAGCCGCAGATACCGTATTCTTTGATTTCCCGGTAACATCACAAAGATATGAAAGAGCACCAGTAAACTTGGAGTTTCCGTCCTGACTGAACCCCTGGATAACGGCATACAACACCAGTTCCATAAGATTCATATCTGAATGATTTATCATCCAGCCATTTATCACAATATAATTCTCGTCCTTAATCATTTTCTTTTCCTCATTCTCTTAATTTTCTTTTCTGGTAACAGTTTTGATTCCTTAAAGATGGTGGAATAACAGCACCTGCCAATAGGACTGTTTCCACCAATTTTTGATTCCCATTCGTTGCAGGCACTAAAAAGGCAGCAGTCGTAACAGTAATAGTCATCTCTTGTTGCCTTTACCGCCTCAAGTTCGACAGTCTCGATTCGTCCATCTTTTTTTGGAATACGAACAAATAGCCTGTCACCTTCCGAATAGATCAATCGACCATTCAATACTTCCATTTTTCTATCCTGCTTTTCTTCCAGAACGGCTCTCTTCAAACCGCTCCATGTATACTCTCAAATTATCAGTAGTAATAAGTTCCCTGTTTGAATTGCTTCCCCGATAGCGAAAATAGAGATGATTCAGATCTTCCCCAAGCACAATATCAGGAACGTCTTCCGCATGGCTTTTACTTACAGCCTCAAGGAAATCAATCAAATCAGCTTTTTTGTAGCCTTTAGTCTGATTTGCAAGAAGCAGAGCATAGTCAGCAAACATTTCTGCAATTTCAGTCTTTTTCATTTACATCCTCTTAAGTATTTTTATAAATTCAGGCAGTCGGATGATTTCCAGTGCGGTCATCCCCTCCCCTGCCCTATCAAGTACAAACTGAACAATTTCCAGTTCACAGCTGTTTTCTGGTAACAGTTCTGATTCCGCGACTACCTTTTCAGCAGCATGTTTTTCCTTAGGAGTCTCTTTCCCCTGTACCTTTGAATAAGCATCAGAAAGAGACATCTGGCCTTCGTTCAGCTTTTTCCGTGTCTCTTTGTCAGCTTTCTTGTCTACGGCAATTGCCCTGGTAACAGAACTTCTGGAAACTCCCAGCGTTTCGGCAACAAGCGTAGCCTTGTCCCCTTCATGATTCTTCACGAACTTTGTTTTCATCAGCCTTGTTACCTGATTCATAAGCTCTCCCGGCTCAATATTCCGTCTGTCTTTCTGAAGGGATATCGCATAACGAAATGCCTCTTCAAAGTTTTCAAAATCATGCTCAAAAACAGGAATGGAACTTAATCCAGCCCTACAGCTGGCCGTATACCTTGTATATCCGTCTATCAGGTATAAATGGCCGTCTTTGGTCTTCCAGATATGAACCGGCTGTGAATTATCAAAGCCATTGGCCTTGATTGATTCTGTAATCCGCTCAAGCAAGTCTTCTTCCATCACAAAGAGCTTCTGAAACTCTTTATGAAGTTCAATCTGCTCAATCAGCATTCGTTTACTGAACTTCATACCGCCGTTTGCAAGTGCAAGACGGTTTCCGGCAGTCATCAAACTTACACCCTTACCCATCAGAACACCTCAACAATGCTTTCCTCGCCGGTAATCTGATTGACAAGGGAATTGATTCCCAGTGCAAGGCGGGAGTTTCCCACATCACGGCTGGTAACACACAAACGGACATCTTCCTGCGTGTAATGATCCACAAAAGGCGTGTCCGGGAGCTTTACATCAAGAACATTGTCAAAGGTCTCGTCATAAATCTGTTTTCCGTCAGACTGTAAACCTGATGTATATTTTTCATGATGCTGCTTCCAGTGGTTGTAAAGAATGTAGGTATGTTCATAAGCTTCAGGGATTTCTTCCATGATTTTTGACATTAAAAAAACTGTCATGTTGTAATTGAACTTCGTGAACTGAACCGGACTTAATACAAGGTCTGCTGCATAAATCGAAGAAATCACCAGATTGTCATAAGTCGGTGAAGTATCAATCAGCACATAGTCGTATTCCAGATTTGAAATCGTCCGTTTAAGGACCCTGAAATCAATTGCCCGGATATCACAAAGGCTCAATGAAGACGGGATTAGAAAGACATTCTCTTTTTTTGTTTTGACGATGTTTTCTTCTGCCCTTCCCTGAGTCAAGGCAATCATAATGTTCTGGCGTTCGCTGATTGTCTCAGCGTCCTTCAGACCTGCTGTGTAGTACAAAGTTGCCGAATTATTGAGGTCCATATCAATGACCAGAACCTTATGACCGCGGGAAGCAAGATTATTGGCAAGAAGTATAACTACGGACGATTTACCGACACCGCCCTTGATACTAGAAACTGTAATAACCAAAATAATGCTCCAAACAAACTGGAATCAGACCCAAGTTCTTCTGCCACCCCAAGTTGTAATCTCACGACCCGGGCCTTTCATCCAGCTTATGGTCAAAGCATAAATTCAGAGGAGAAATAATAAAATCCTTTTGAAAGATAAGTTTTTCTTTAAACGCAACAAATTTTTCTTTTTTTAAGGGAATTTTTCTCTTTTTAAAATCTTAAGTTCAGAAAAAATAAAATTTAGCCTCAGAAGTGAAAGGTGTCTTTCGTAACCTCAATAAATCATAATCTAGTTTTTGTATATGTAATTTATTGATTTTTTATAGTTATTTTATATATTTCTAATAGATTTTGTATTGAATTTACCAATAAGAATTCAATATTCATAGAACTTACCCTAAAAAGTGCCTTTTTTAAAAATCCTCTCAGACGCACGAGAAAGGCCTTTTTAGAGGCTCTCCCTGTAAATCGAATAATTACCCAAAAACTTTAAAATAACGCGTCTACGGCAATCCTCAAGCGTCTATATTTTCTATAGCCCTTTTATAGACTGTTTATATAAATTATATATTTTCCGTCTATATTGCGTCTATATGTCGTATAGAAACACTATAGAAAGTACCAATAAATATTGACAGAATCTATATTTATTGGTAACATATAGACAATAGATATATTTGAGGGGAATATATTATGTCAAAAGTTATTACACTGCTTAACCGCAAAGGCGGCTGCTCTAAAACAAGTACAGCATTCAGTCTTGCTGTAGAACTTTCAAAAAAAGCAAACACAATCTGTATCGACCTTGACGACCAGGCAAACCTTACTTCCTGGGCAGGAATCACAGAACTGAAATACGAGTTCGCAGACTTCCTTCTTGATAAGTGCGACATCAAAGATGTCATTCAGCCGACAAAAGTACCGAACCTTTATATTCTTCCGACAGCGGCTCGCGAAGGTGATTTGAGAAATTATGCAGACCTTCGTGCGAAGGATGAACCGTTCCGCCTTTACAAACTCACTCAGGAATTGGGAAAAATTTTTGAATACATAATTTTTGATACATCTCCGGCATGGGGCAGTCTTGAAAAAGCAAGCTGTCTTGCCAGCGACGAAATCATCACACCGCTTAAACTGGACAAATTCTCAAGCGACGGTCTTGAAACCCTCAAAACAAACTTTGACAAACTTAAGGTCCAGTATGACGACTGCCATGGAATCAGCGAAAACGGTCGTCCATACCTTAACAAGCTCGTTCTTTCTGAATATAACGCAAGCTACGCTCTGAGCAATCAGCTTGTAGAAGCATATAAACCACTGGAAGCTACAGGATACAAACTTTTCATCATTCCGCAGGATCAGGCCTTTAAGAAAGCCCAGCAGATGAGCATTCCGGTTCAGGCATATTCAGGAACAAAGGCTGAAACACTAAAAGTGATTGAAGCTCTTGCAGATAGCGTAGCAAACTAAAAATCTCAAATAGGGTAGGGGGATAAAATATGCCGTCAACAATCAAACTACAAGATGCAACCAATAACTCTATGGATGCACTCTTTAAGACAATGAATACAAACACAGCAAAAGAAACTGTAAATCCAGCTTCAACTGTGGTAACAGAAAAGATTCCAAATGCAGCTGCAAAACCTAAAGTCAGTGCAAGCGTTTCAGAGGCAGGAACACAAACTGTTACCACAACTCCTGAAAAGAAAACAGAAATCAAGGATGATGACCTTACAAAAGTGGGAGTCTGCTTTAATGTTCCACGCTATATCCGCGACATGTGGAAGACATACTTCACAACTCACGGACTTACAATGACAGACGGACTGATTCAGGCAGTAAATTACCTGAAGGAACAGGAAGAACAGGGAGCTGTAAAATTAGGTGCAATTTCGGTAATCAAAAACCAGTAAATTTTGCACGAATTTGACTTTGGTCGAGAATTATCTTGTCCGAGGGGAGTTTAACGCGTCAGAAGGCCTTTTTTGAGCCTCTGAGGGCATTTTTTAGGGCTGGGAGGGAAAGCCTAAAATGAATAAAAGTAACAAAATTAAAGAAAATACAAAAACTGACGATTTACCGGCAACAATGGACGAATTGTTTGTTGTGGACCAGAGCCGTCAGCAGAAAAAACTGATGTCTTATGTTCCGAGTTTTTTTACAACAGCATCTCTGCCTTTCAGAAACGTAAACAGTCCGGTTTTTATCAGAAAAGGCAGCAACGGAATTACATTAAAACTTTCAGCACCAGAAAATGTTCCTTTCGGACGCTATGGCCGACTTCTTCTTTCACTTTTTACAACTCATGCAGTTCTCTCAAAACAAAAAGATTGTGCAGTGTTCATCGAATATGAAAAACTCCTCGACCTCTTGAATGAGCTTCAGCTTCCGAAACAGCGTGGAAAAGACATCAAGGAGCAGCTGGAATGTTTTACAAACGCATCTTTTGCCTTTGAACAGAAAGTTAAAGAACTAAAATCCGGCTATTTGTTCAAAGAATTGTACGAAGACGGAAATTATCCTAAAAGTGATGTAATGGTCACAACAGTTTCAACCGGAAATATCCGCTTCACAACAGGAGTTCAGTATCAAGAAATAGAGGATGGTTCGGGAACAAACAAAGTTGGAGCTTTTAAGATTATTCTTTCACCAGAATTTGCTTCATTCTGCCAGGCCCATGCTGTTCCAATTGATTATACAGTTTACAAAGATATCGACAGTCCTGTTGGAAAAGACATTTATGCCTGGCT
>JAFNQK010000049.1 GCA_017386165.1 Treponema sp. | reverse complement strand
GAGTATTGTACATAGAATCGTTGTCAGCGTGAGTTTTGTAGCAGAGCATTGTTGGAGTGCCTGGAAGACAAGCTTCTGGTTCGCAGATCAAATCTTCGCGGATGATAACAAGAGTAACTCCGGCTGGAGCAAGGTTCTTCTGAGCACCTGCAAAAAGAAGACCGAACTTAGAAACGTCCAGTTCTTCGCTCAAAACGCAGGAAGAAATATCAGCTACGAGAGGGATATTTCCAGTTTCAGGAATGTATTCGTAGTGAGTTCCCATAATTGTGTTGTTAAAACAGATGTAAGCGTAGTCGTAGTCGCCTTCGATTTTTTCAACTTTTGGAATATATGAATAGTTCTTGTCCTTGCTTGATGCGATAACATCTACAGCAACGCCAAGTTTTTTTGCTTCAGCAGCAGCTTTCTTTGCCCAAACACCAGTTTCAATGTAAGCAGCCTTCTTGTTCTTGATACCAAGATTCTGTGCAACCATTGCAAACTGAGTAGAACCACCACCCTGAACGAACAGGATTTTGTAGTTTGAAGGAACCTTCATCAACTTGCGAACCATTGCTTCAGCATCCTGAATGATTGGTTCATAAGCCTTTGAACGGTGGCTCATTTCCATTACAGACTGACCTGTTCCATTATAATCCATCATTTCTGCAGCACATTCTTTAAGAACATCTTCCGGCAGGCAGCTAGGACCTGCACTAAAATTCCATACTCTAGACATTTATAACCCCTTAAATTATTTTTTTCTCTCTTATTTTCAGAGTTCCCGCCTTCAGCGGTCGCTACGTTCCGGAGTTCGCTATCCGCTCATCGTCCTCGTTCACGGTAGTTTCGATACGGTCACTCGTGACCTACTCAACTACCGTTCCCTGCGGTCGACTACCGCCCCTTCACATCGCTAACAGGATAAAAGCATTTTACGGATTTTAGAGGCCTTTAACAACCTTAAAAAGAAGAATTCGACTTGTAAAACGGATAAATTCGAGTTATTTTTGATATAAAACACTTTTTATTGTGAGTTTTCTCACAGTGTAAATTTAGTCAAGACTCAAACATCTTTAGCGCCATCACCGGCGACACATTCTGCACCTTTACATTCTCCGGAACTTTTACAACGGTGCGAGTATAATTCACAATTCCTTTAATCCCAGCCACAACAAGACGATCCGCCATCTTCTGAGCTTCACTTTCACCACAACATAAAAAGGCGTATTCAATACTCAACACTTTTAAAACAGATTCAATTCGACTGGCAGGATACAACTCAAAAGAAGACCTAAGAAGTTCAACCCTGTTCACATTTGAATCAAACCCGGCACAAACCTTAAATCCGCTTTTATCAAAAATGCCGTCATCCAGAAGAGCCGCCCCAATTCGACCAAGCCCCACAATACACACGTTTTTTAGTTTGAACCGCCCCTGGACAGCACCCTGAAAGGTCGCTTCTCCACGGCCAGATTCCAGCCCCGCCTGAACCGCCGATTTCAATTCATCTCTACTATATCCATTTGACACCCCCGCAGGAACATCAACAAATCTAAAATCATATCGAACAAGTGTGTCTTTACATCCCAATAAAGAGGCAATTTCTACAGAGGTAATTTTATTTTTTTCCCAGCGCTCCAATAGCTCTAGTAATAAAAGAAGCCTTTGGCGGGTTGGCTTTGGCAGTTTTGACATTAAATACAGCCTCTTTCTTGGATTATTTCGATTTTCTTCTATATTATATTGATTTTAAACAAAAAAAAAGCCCGACCGGTAAAAGAATGGGAAAACGGTCGGGCTTCAATAAGGAGGACTACTTTATTGAGCGAAACGGCGGTTACCGGCAAAGGCAACGGCGATTCCGTTCATTGGGCGGCTTGTTTCGTAGTAAGAAACAACTTCATCCGCAAACAACTTATCAAGCTTTTCTCTGTAAGCCATGATTTTGCCAACATATCTCAAAGTTGACGCCGGGGTGTTGTTAGCCCGAACTTTATTTGTTCCTGCATTGTACATTGCCAAAGCAGTTACTTCGTTTCCTGCAACATTCAAGCAAAAGCGCAAGTGACTCATTCCGTACTTAGCACTCACTGCAGGATCATAAAAGTCATCTTCTTTTAACTGAGGGAATGATCTGTTGTTTAACTGAAAGAGCCCTCTGTCAATAGAAGCATTTGTATTCAAGTTTACAGCCTTAACATTGTACCGGCTTTCGGTGTATGCCAAAGCAAAAGCCAAAGAAAGTGGTATATTGTTCTTTTCTGCTTCTTCAAGAATTGCCATTGCGGTTTCACGATTACCTGTTACATGAAGGTAAAACCATTCAACTGCAGCTCTCGAAGTTGGCTGTCGATATAATGCAAGACCATCATCACCAGTATTCAATCTGGTAGAATCAAATCCAGCTTCTTCAATCAAAATATTGAAGTCAGCTACCACTTCTTTTTCAATCTCTGTAGCGGCCTTAACCACAGGAATTGCAGGAGTTTTATTCTTAGCAGGAAGCACGATTGCAATCAGGAGAGCAACCAAAAGAAGCACACCGCAGAAGATTAATGAATTACGGCAAGAATTACGGAAAGCCGAAGTTTCCATTCGTGTCATACTTATTAACTCCTTACGAGCGATATAATGGCACTTTTGAAAAAAATAATCAAGAGAATTTCGTCATTTTTTTTAGAAAATCAAAGATTTATTTTGCAAATGTTACGGTTTTTCGCATATAGCGCAATATTTCGTAATAACAAAATCGCAAATTAATTAGAACAAGACTAAATTTGAGCAAATTCCTTTACCCATAAGCCCCTTAATCTTTAATAAATCCTGCTTTGCAAAATAAACATAGTGGCCGTGTTTAACATTCATATCGTTAATAAACCACTGGGAATAACTGTTTTCGTCAAATTCGCCGCCTTCGTCCTTTTCAACGAGCTCGTCTGCAAGGCTAAAACCTACAACACTTTCGGCGTCTTTGATTCGGCGGGCAGTATGAACCATTGCCTTGATAAAAGTATCTGCTTCATCTGCGTCAGCAAGCTCTTTTCCTGCCTTTGCAATGATAAAAGCATAAGAACCAGCTTCTTCAACCTTTTTAAGATAATTACGGAGATTTGCAAGCAGTTCCTCATTGTAAGAACCCGGCTCCATTTCAACATCAGCCCAACCAACATTTACAGCAGTTAAAGCTGTCTTTGAAGAAAAAAATGTATCTTCTTTTATGTCAGCAATATTTATAAAATCTATATTCTGTGTATCAATCTCTTTATTAGAAGAAATTTCGTATAATTTATTATTTTCTACTTTTACTCTTGGATCAAATTTCATTTTATTTTCCTGGACTCTATGTTAAACAAAAAAAGACCTTTATGCAAAGGTCTTTTTCCAATCAAAGCTAAAACTATTCAGTCAAAATCTTAATAACTTCAGCTTTGTCCTGAGTATTCAAGATCTGATTTCTCTTATCAGCACTCTTGAACAAAAGACTTACTTCTGCAAGGAACTGGAGATGTGGACCAGTTTTGTTTACAGGTGACAAAGTCATAATAAAGATTCTACATGGTTCCTGATCAAGGGAATCAAAATCAACAGGATTATCAGAAATACCAATACAAGCTACAAGATCACTTACAGAATCAGTTTTTCCGTGTGGGATAGCGATTCCGTGCTTCATACCAGTAGACATTTTGCGTTCACGGTCTAAAACACATTCGCGGGCACCTGCTTTATCTGTAACCTTGCCAGCTTTTACAAGGATATCGAGCATTTCATCAATAATTTCTTCTTTTGTTGTTCCCTTCAAATGAAGGTTTACAGTATCGGTTGTTAATACAGTTCTCAAGTCCATAATTTTAGTTTATTCACGCATTGGCTTATTGTCAAGAAAAAAAATAACAAGATTATTGAATTTGTAGATATAATTTTATTATATTTGTTGTAAAGTATAATTATGACAGAAATTCAAAAATTTAAATCAGACCTTCAGAGAATAATTAAACACGAACGCGCTGACAACAACGGACGCTATGACTCAAAAAAAGTAATCCAGCGCATTGTTGAATTATTCATTCGCAGTTCAAGCGTACCGGCTAATCTTTCAAGAGCCGTTGCTTTCTACTGGCAGGAAAATTATATCGATAATTCTGCAGAGCCGGAAAACGAACCTACACAGGAACATACAGACATTCTTGGTGCAATGCTTTCTTTTCTGGAAGACACTCACGAAGACGAAGAATACCTTTCTGACGACGACTGGAAAGAACTTGCTGATATAGTAAATTATGAAGCAGAAGACCTTCCAATTCAGGTTTTGCAGAATCTTATGAGCACAATCGTAAGCAAAGGGGCTCTTTAATTGAATTATTTTTCAGAATGTACCCAGTGTCCCCGAAAATGTAACTCTGCCCGCTCACAGGGAAAATCAGGCTTTTGCGGCGAAACCGACCGGGTCAGAATCGCAGTTGCCTGCCTTCATTTTGGAGAAGAACCTCTCATCACAGTTCACGGCGGAAGCGGAACCATTTTCTTTACCGGCTGTACATTGAGATGCGCCTTTTGTCAGAACTACCAGATTTCTCAAAACGGAATGGGAAAAGCCGTTACACAAGACGAATTTGTTGAAATCTGCCTCAAATTACAGCAGGCCGGAGCCGAGAACATCAACCTCGTTACCGGTAGTCACTTTATTCCTAAACTCGCAGAATATTTAAAAGCCGCAAAAGAAAGCGGACTTACAATTCCCTTCTGCTGGAACAGTTCTGCCTACGAAAGCGTAGAAATGCTTGAACTTTTAAAACCCTACGTGACCATCTGGCTTCCGGATTTAAAAACTCTCAACAGCGATCTATCCAAAAAACTTTTTGCAGCCCAGGATTATCCTCAAACCGCAACAAATGCTATTAGCTGGATGATAAAAAACTTTCCACTCAAAACAATTGAATGCCCCGCACCAAAAGATTACACCGACAGCAATGGCGAAAAATGGAAAAAAGACGAAATCAAAGAAAAAATGACCCAGGGCGTAATTGTACGCCACCTGTTTTTGCCCGGCAAATTTGAAGAAACTGCAGAAACCCTCCTCTGGCTAAAAGAAAATGCTGACGGCAAAGCCTGTATTTCCCTCATGAATCAGTATACCCCGGTTCCTTTTGCCGAAGATGAATCCAAATCCAAGACACGAAAAGCAAGCCTAAGCGCAATCGAAAACCGCCTTGTTTCAAAGGACGAAGACACAGACTTACAGGATTTAATAGAAGCCTACGATTTTGATTACCTCTTTTACCAGGAACTAACCGACGACACCAGCTGGCTCCCAGACTTTACCCGCACCCAGCCCTTTAGCAACAAACTGGCCACCCCAGTCTGGCACTGGAAAGTCGGATTTTTTGTAGTTAGATAAATGTCGAGTTCTGCAGAATAGATTAAAAAATTGTCGCGAAGGAGCAGAGCGGTGATTAAAAACATTCTGTTTGTGGAAGGAGCGTTAGCGACTTATTATAAGTTCCTTATCCACAAACAGCATGTAGTGTGCTAGCACACGATTTTAATTCACCGAGATGCGACTGGAAGACAATTTTTTGTATAAATTACTCAAACTCGACATTTAACCAAACAAATATTTCTTCTATAAAATCAAAAAAAGTATTCGACAACTCTTACCGGTCGGTATATACTATATTTTATGGAAGAAGAAAGTACAAACATCACCGACAGCTCTGAATCTACAAAAGAACAGATTCTCGCACTGGCTATCAAATTATTTGCAAGCAAAGGATACGGCTCAGTAGGAATACAGGAAATTGTAACCGAAGCCGGAATCAGCAAACCAACCCTTTATTATCACTTTGGTTCAAAAAAAGGACTTCTGGAAGCAATTATCAAAGAAAAGGCAGAACCTTTATGTCAGGATATTGAACAAGCAGCAGAATACAAGCATGATTTCATTGCAGGATTAAAAGAAATCCTTACAACAATGATTAATTATGCAAAAAAAGATCCGGATTTTTTCCGCCTTCATTGTATTCTTTCAAATGCACCTGACAACTCAGAAGAAATTAAACTTTATCTTGGAATCACACAAAGAATCATGAGTGCAATCTCGGGATTCTTTATCGAATCTACAAGTGAATTTGGTAATATGCGCGGAAAAGAAGCTCTATACAGCATTACTTTCTACGCAAATGTTACCGCACAGGCAATGTTTGCCGCGAGAGACACACTCCCTGTAACGGACGAAACCCTGCACTGGATTGTGCACAGTTTTGTTTACGGAGTTGCGAACGGTTAAATAAAGAAAAAAATATAAACATAAAAATCGTGGTATGATAGGAACATTATGAAAAATTTAGAAAAATCAACAGGCGTATCTATTCCATTAGGCGCAATCTACACAACAAAAAAAGACGGGACTGTAATTGGAGAGTTTACAGATCTTCCTGAGTTTGCAAAGTTCTGCAAAAAAGCAGATATGACACTTCTTCAGCTTCTTCCTGTAAATGACACAGGAACCGGCTCTTCTCCTTACAGCGGACTGTCAGCCTTTGCTCTTCATCCAATTTATATCGACCTCAGAGCAATACCAGAATTTGAAGCTTGCTACAGTTCAGATAAATCTTTTGCAAAAGAATATGATCAGATGATCAAAAACTTTGGATACGCAAAAGACAAGCGCTACGATTACACAGGCATTCTTAATGCCAAAACAAGCCTTTTGCTCAATCTTTACAACACAACAGAAATCGCCAAGACTAAAACTCCATCAGAAGAGCTCGAAAAATGGATTAAGAAAAATCCCTGGATTGTAAATTACGCAGTTTATAAAAACCTTAAATTTAAATACATGCAGGCCAGCTGGAAAGAATGGCCAAAAGAAGATACAAACCTTTCTGAAAAAGAAATCAAAGCCCGTTGGGAAAATCCTGAGTTAAAGAAAGACCATCTTTTCTACGCATGGACACAGATGCGTGCCGCAGAACAATTTAAAACTGCAACCCAGGCTGTAAAAAAAGCAGGTATCACCCTCAAAGGTGATATGCCAATTCTCATGAACGAAGACAGCTGTGACGCATGGGCTTTGCCAGGTATCTTTAACCACAGCCTCCGAGCAGGTAGCCCTGTAGACGGCGAAAACCCAACCGGACAGAACTGGGGCTTTCCTACTTATAACTGGGACTACCTCAAAAAGCACAAGTACAACTGGTGGATTGACCGCTTAAAGAGTGCAGAACAGTACTACGGCGCATACCGTCTCGACCATATTCTCGGCTTCTTCCGCATCTGGGCAATTCCAAGCCGCGACACAACAGCCGTTCTCGGACATACAGTTCCTTATGTTCCTATGACAAGAGAACAACTCCACTCCATCGGTTTTGACGATGGCCGCATCCGCTGGTTAAGTCAGCCACATGTTCCTACCAGCGCAATCGAAGACATTACCTGGAACCACCAGACCGCAACAGCAATCCTCAACATGTTCATGGACAGAATCGGAAACGAAGAACTCTGGCTCTTCAAAAAGACTGTAACAGGCGACAAGGATTTTTACGAAGCAGACCTTTCAAAATACTGCGAAGGCGATGCAGCTCAGCGCTCAAAGGATGTTCTCAGCAAAGCATGGCAGAACCGCTGTCTCATAGAAATCGAAAAGGACAAGTTTGTGCCAGTTTGGACATACTACACATCAAATGCATGGAACAGTCTTAACGACGACGAAAAAGGACGCCTCAAAGGTTTGATGGACAATACATCAAGAGAACAGGACAAGCTCTGGGAAACTCAGTCAGACGAAATTCTTTCTACCCTCACCCAGTCTGTAGACATGGTTCCTTGTGGAGAAGACCTGGGTGCCGCTTTGGATTGTCTTCCTCGTGTAATGGACAAGAACAACATCCTCGGACTCAGAGTAATGCGATGGACCCGCAGATGGTCAGAACCAGGAAAGCCTTATATTCCGCTTGATCAGATTACACACCTTTCTGTTGCAACCTCTTCAGTTCACGACTCAACAACAGTTCGCCAGTGGTGGCTCGAAGACCGCGACGGTTCAAGCACATTTGTCCGCACAAATCCATGGGCATTCGGAATCGAAGGCTGGGATACTCAGAAAATTGAACAGACTGCAAATTCTCTGTTTACACCAGAAATTGCAGAATGTTACTTAAAAGGAATAGCAAAATCCAACAGTATCTGGTGCATTCACCCGCTGCAGGATTATCTTGCAATGGAACAGAAATACTGGCTTGCAGATCCAAATGCAGAACGCGTAAATGTTCCAGGAAGCGTAAACAGTTCAAACTGGACTTACCGCATGCCATGTACTGTTGAAGAACTGGAAAAAGACAATTCGCTGATTGAAAAAATCAAGGGCATTGTTGCAAGCCACAAATAAAACAGATTTAACCGGAGGAAAAATGAAAGTTTCATATAACGAATTTCATGTAGGAAAAAAGATTCGCGACATCTGCAAATTTGATGAACGCCTTTATTCATCAAGCGGAAATGTAATTATTGGTAACATGCCTGCAATAAGAAAATTTGCAGAAAAGTTGAACAAATACATCGAAGAAAAAAACGACGGAACAAACAAAATCTCACCCGGAAGCCTCAACGCCATGGGACTTATCGACGAAGTTTTCCACTACGTATGTATGCTTTATCGCAGAGACAAAAAAGGAGATTCCTTCCAGGAACTTCTTTCAGCCCTCGATGCAGAATATACAAAAGAGAAAGTAGACGACCTTTTGTTAGAATTCAGCAACGCCTTTCCTCCTGTTGAAGTTTACCAGGGAAAAATCACCGCAGAACAGTACCTTGCTGCAGAAGCAATGGATGCAGGCACAGGCCTGATGCGTTCTAACCGTGAACAGACCCTCGAAGAATTAGTTCTTCTTCATCTTGCCAACGAAAACCCTGCATTCAAGCCATTTGCAGTTCTTTTTGACGATTTGGAATTACAGAAAAATCCTTTGTACCAGAAAACCTGGGCTAGCATTCAGAAAAAATTCCAGAACATGCCAAAATTCGGGCCATTCAACCATGACCTTGTAACTATGCTCCGTGAACCGGTAGTTTTCAGCCCAAACAGCCTCAAAGGACAGCTTGATTATATCCGCCAGTACTGGGCAGATTTGCTTGGAGACTGGTTACGCAGACTCCTCCAGGGGATGGACATTCTTACAGAAGAAGAAAAGATGTTCATGCACTACAATCCAATCAACGGCGGCGAAGTAAACATGGAACCATACAACTACGATGGTCTCATGAAAGAATACGAGCGCTTTAGTCCTGACCGGGAATGGATGCCTTGTGTTGTTCTCATGGCAAAGACTGTTCTTGTATGGCTGGACCAGCTTACCAAGAAATACAACCGCCCTATTACACGCCTGGATCAGATTCCAGATGAAGAATTAGACACCCTGCGGGACGAAGGCTTTACCGGTCTCTGGCTTATCGGTTTGTGGAGCCGTTCAAATGCTTCTAAGCGCATTAAGCAGCTTTGCGGAAACCCTGAAGCTGCCGCTTCGGCATATTCTCTTTACGACTACAACATTGCAGAAAATATTGGTGGATGGGATGCTTTAAGCAACCTTAGAACCCGTCTCTGGCAGCGCGGAATCCGTCTTGCTTCTGATATGGTTCCAAATCATACCGGAATGGACGGTGACTGGGTAATCAACAGACCAGACCTTTTTATTCAGCGACGGGACTGTCCTTTCCCACACTACACCTTCAACGGCGAAAATCTTTCACAGGATTC
>JAFNQK010000005.1 GCA_017386165.1 Treponema sp. | reverse complement strand
TTATGCCTAAAATCTGTGAAAAGCTGCGTAATGAAGAAGGTAAATTTATAGAAAAAACAAGCAAGATTCCGGCAGAGGTAATAAAAAAAGCGGCTGAAAATCAGGATATGTTCATTGCCGAGGCTTTGAGCTATGGTGACGGAAAGAGTTCGAAAAAAGGCTATGGAAAAACAAGATGCTTTACAATTCGTAAGCTTGGTCCTGATGTCCGCACTTTTATTACAGAACGCGCAATTGATAAATTTGAGGATAGCAGAACTGATTATCTCTATCTTGCAAACAGGGGTAAAACAGACAATATTCTGCGGGGGAAATCAATCGAGCATAGTGATTACACTCAGGGAAACGTTTACATCATAGTTGACACAAGCGGTTCTGTAAGAAGAGAACGCCTTGCCCAGCTTCTGGATCTATTTTCTGAAATTAAAAACCTTGTTGGTCAGCAAAGTAAAGTGATTTTCTGGGATTCAGATCTGCAGAAAATCGATTCTCTTAGTCAGGGCATAAGTGAAATCCCATGCGGCTGCGACACCGAAATTGCCCCCGCAATCAGATACACTGCCAGCCGCTTTTGCAGCGAAAATGATAAGATTTTTATCATTAGTGACTATTATGACTTTCTTGAAAACTGGCTGGCTGAAATAAGAAAGCTCCGCTGTTCCTGCTACGGAATCTGCTGGACAAATAATAGGAAAAAAGTGACCTGTCTGGATGATGAAGCTTTTAACAAATTTTGCCGTGAAGTGGAAACCTTGTTCGTGGAGTTGTAAGGAATTTTTACGATTGGCCGGAGAATAAGAAGTTTTTCCCTTAACTTGGGAATAGCAAAGATTTACAATTATATTAATTATGGAGGAAATTATATGAACTTTATCACTTGTTTTACCGGTCACAGACCAGAAGCTTTTCCCTGGGGAACTGATAAAAACGACCCGAGATGCCAGGTACTTTTCCGCCGCCTTGAAGATGCCATCGACGATTTAATTGCAAAAGGCTGCAATCATTTCATCGCCGGCAATGCTCTTGGCATCGATACCTGGGCAAGTGAAATTGTGCTTGAAAAAAAGAAAACTAACCCTAACCTCATTTTGGAAATTGCCCAGCCCTACGAAGGCCACCACGCCCGCTGCAAGGAAATTAAGCCCATCCTCGAAAAAGCCGACCTCGTGCATCCTGTTTCCACAAAAGAACGCCGCAACGATGCCTACCTCGACCGCAACAAGTACATGGTCGACAAAAGCGATTTCGTCGTAGCCATCTTCGACGATTCTGACCCCCACGCCGGCGGCACCTGGCACACCCTGGATTACGCCATGCGTAAGGACAAAATTGTCGTTACTATTCAATGGCGGGATATAAAATAGAATGGTAAAATAAAAGTAAAAAAAATTAAACATACGAGAGGATTTTTATGTTTGAGGATTACAGTGTTGGTCAATTGGCAAATCAAAAACTTAGAGAAATTATAGAGAAAGGAATAAGTTCTGAACTTTTAGAAGAGTTACAAAACAGAGATTATTGTAAAACAAACTTTGGTGTAAATTTTCCAGTATTGTTAAAAGATGAAGGTAACGGTAAACCGAATCGTTATTATGCACAACCTCTTTCCGTAAATGGACAGAGTTTCTTCCTAACCAGCGAATGGTACCAGACTTCTTCTAATAATGACAGACCTCATTTACTCCGCTGGTTAAAAGACCATGGGATTCCGGAAATAACAGAAGAAGAAATAAATCAGCTTGTAGTTAGTAACATACAACGTAATACTCGCAATAAAAAAGGTGAAGTATGGAGTCCATGGGAACAACCTACAGAAGACGAATCTTACGAACTTGCAAAAACAATAACTAAATATACTCATTTCCTTTCCCCAGAAGTAGTGCATGCAATAACAGAAGACAATAATACTAAACAAGCTCATTACAAAGCTATTCTATCAGAAGCAGGAATTGACCCAGAACTATATCTTTGGGAAAATTCTCCATGCGCATTTCCTGGTGTAAAAAGAGCAGACGGAGGAGATAAAGAACGTCAAAACGATAACGCGCTTATTATTGATCCTGATGGAAATTTCTACCCACTATATATTTGGAAAAGTATATTTAAATTACATTCATTCCAACCGGATAGATACAGTCTTGCACATCTTATAGATCATAAAGGAGAAAGAAACCGCATGGCGGAAGAATTTGATTTCCCCTCAGGTTCACACCAAAAACCTCTATGCGGACTCTTTTCATGTCCTACAAATGCAGCCTATGTTCCAAGTGCACTTATGCGTCCAACAGATTTTAACGGGTCACTAAGAAATCTTCTTTTTCAAAAAGTATTTGATTTGTATAAAGACTGCTGCAATATAGTGCCTGCCGACATGCATTTAAGGAAACCGATTTCTGAGCGCTGGCATTTTAGCAATTTTGAATGGGCAGAACCTATTGGAAAAGTAGAAGACATGAAAGGGTTCTTTAAATACCGCAATAGTTATTTTGAAAAAAAAAATAGAAAAGGCCATATCTAATTTGAAAACTAAATAAAAAGGATTTTGCATAATAAATTTGAACATATTTCACAGGCTCTGCCCAAAAAGGCGGAGCCTGTTTCATTTTTAAAGCAAGTATCTATTTATAAACCTACATAAAGCATCATTTGGGGCGAAAACCAGCCCATCACCTTTGTTAATACCTTTTTTATAACAATTTTTAGAATTTTTTGTTAAATTCACTTCTTCACACCATTTTTGTATCGTGGTGTAATTATAATTTTTTGTTATTTACCCCAAAAATGCCCTACTTTTTCACATTTTGCGAGGGACTTTATCTATTACATATATATTAAAAAATTCAATTAAAAACACCTAACTAAACTGTTCTTTGACATTCCCAGGGAAGGTAACAACTCAGTTCGTACACAAAATTTAAAAAAGTTTAAATTGTCGTTTTTTTATTTTCAAGGAGGCCAATATGTTTAAATTCCCAGCTACAAAAATTCTTTCAGCTCAAGAAGAACTTGAGTATCTTAAGCTTGCCGCAGCAGGCGATCTTGCTGCCCGCAATAAACTTATTGTCGCAAACATTCCTTTTATCATCAAGTGTGCAAGATCTTTTCCGGGGTATCATAAAGAAATTGAAAATGATTTAATAACAGCGGGTTCTCTTGGCTTAATGAGAGCCATAGAGAAATATGATTTTACAATGGGCACCAGACTTCTTACCATCGGTAAATACTACATCAACTCCTTCATGCAAAAATCAGTAGGGAGCCGCAGAAAAAAAATCCCTTTACTTTCACTAGATGCCACCTATAATTCAGATGGTGACCAGGACTCTTTCGTAGCAAACCTTGCGGATACATCTAATCTTTCACTTGATGAAGAGTGTGAAAATATCATTAAAAAAGAAAAACTCATGTCTGCTATTAATACCTTAAAGCCAAATGAACAGGAAGTCCTAATTTTACATTACGGCTTAAATAACCAGAAAGCTCATACCTTTGAAGAAATCGGGGCTATAAAAGGCAGAACTCGTTCTCGTATGCAGCAAATCGAACAAAATGCTCTAAAACATCTTCGTCAAAATCAAAATATTCAACAGCTTGCCAGCTAATTAATTAAAAAGCAGGCCAAATACGGCCTGCTGACTATCTTACATATAAGACACTCTTTTCCCTTAACTTGGGAATAGCTATTGTGTACAATTATGTAAGATATGAAGGCATGATGAACTAATCATAATAAATTGGAGGAAATCTATGAAAGGAACTGTAAATTACAGAGAAATCAACAAAAACGTAATGTATAATACAATGGAACTGTGCGGGAAAATGGATTCATTAAAAAAATCTATAGATAATTCCATTAAAAATGAATATTTGGTTTATCAGTCAGAGGCATTTAATGCAGGAGAGATCAAAAAAAATCCTGAAATGAAGGTTTTTGTTTCTAAAAAACGAACTTTTGAAGCGGCAGAGGCCTATAAAAGCAAAAAGGTTTGCTGCCTTGATTTTGCGAATTATTACAGTATGGGAGGGGCTCCATGGAGTGCTGGTGCACAGGAAGAGTCTATGTGCCGCATTTCAACTATGTACCCCTGCTTGTATGCGCAGAAAAATGATTACTATGAAAAACACTTCCTTGAAGAAGAAAAGGGCGAAATAGATGACATGGGTGGCCATGATCTGATTTATATTCCGGGAGTAACAGTTTTTAAAACCGATGAATCAATTCCAAAATTGAAGGACGAAGATACCTGGTTCAACACAGATGTAATTGTTTCCGCAGCGCCAGAATTATTTGACGATTACGATGAGGAGCAGTATCGTAAGGTTATGACAGAAAGAATAAGAAGGATTCTGGACCTTGCGGCAAAGGAAAAAGTTGAAGTTCTTATTCTGGGCGCTTTTGGCTGCGGAGCCTTTAAAAACCCGCCGGAAGTTGTTGCAGACATTTTTGCGAGCTTAATCAAAAACTACAATTTTGAAACTGTAGAATTCGCAGTTTTCTGCAGAAACGATACCAAGAATTATGATGTCTTTGAATCACGCTTCGCAAAACCGTGATATAATTATTTTATTGTAAAAGGAGTTCAGATATGTACACATTAAAAGACGGCGTTCTAACAATAGACGATGGCGTTACGGAAATCTTAAAAAAAGATTTTTCGTTTGATAAAAAAGACATAAAAAGCGTGATAATTTCAAACAGTGTAAAGAAAATAGGAGCTCTGGCTTTCAATAGATGTGAAAATTTGACTTCAGTCACAATTCCAGAAAGTGTTAAAGAGATTGGAGATTTTGCCTTTGCCGGTTGCGCGATTAATAATTGTGAAAGTAAACTTTTAAAAATTAAAAATGGCTGTGCTATGACAGATGACGGACTTACAGTTCTTTACGGAACAAATTCGCAATTGACAGAAATCTCGATTCCAGAAGGGGTAAAGATTATTGGCGATGAGGCTTTCGCAGAGTGTAAAAAAATAGAGAAAGTCATAATTCCTGAAGGTGTAGAGAAGATTTGTGTTAGTGCTTTCTGCAGGTGTAAAAATTTGGAAGCAATCACAATTCCTGAAAGTATTGAGGAGATTGGTGCCGGTGCATTCTATGAGTGTGAACAATTAACAACATTCACAATTCCTGGAAGTGTAAAGGAGATTGAAGATATGGCTTTCTATGAATGTACAAATCTAAAAAAAATCATCTACCAAGGAACAAAAGAAGAATGGGAAAACATAGAAGGCGACTTTAAAAAAGATTTGAAAGGTGTAGAAATTATTTTTAAAAAGTAGCCTCCAGGAGAAATGACTATGATTGATATCCAAAATACACCACGCCCTTGGGGTGGCGGAAATCACCTGAGCCAGACGGACATGGATGACCTCGAAGTCCGCAAAGTCCGGGCTCTTGAGCGAATTGCTGACGCTTTAGACGGTGGCAAAACCTCTAAGTATTCAGGCATTACAATCGAAAGCGAAAATAGGCCTGCTGCAAAAAAATCATCTGCACATTCTGGTATAAGCAGCTTGTTTGATTGTTTCAAATTATAAAAATATGACAAAAAGCACGTCCTCTAGCGGATTCTTCATGAAAAGTGTGCTTTCACTATCAGTTTGGGGACAAAATTCAGGCAGAAAAGTAAAAGAAAGGACATTTTTTTACTCCCCCCCTCTCCCCCAATGTGTACTCAAGTACAGAAAATGAACTCCATGCCGCCAAGATTTTATAATGTCCTGAATTCAACAAATGCGCAGGAAGCTTTTTGAGTTCAGAATTGTGTTCTTTGATACACTGAAAGTGCGATATTTTTAACCTTCTGAACTTTTCTATTGTGTATTATTATGTTTGTTTGAATACTATTGAGTAGCATAGATTCTTCTATATATATTATATTTTTTC
>JAFNQK010000048.1 GCA_017386165.1 Treponema sp. | reverse complement strand
GATTCAAACATTTCTGCCATCATTGCCCATGATGAATCGTTCATTTGTGATTCCATCACCGTTTTCATCTGTGTAATAGCTTCTTCACCTGCATCAACACCATTAATAGTATATTTTGCAAATGTTACTTCATATGTATTTCCTGAATCTGATTCAGTTTTTGTAGTTGTGTAGTCCATTTCTGTTGTTAAAGGTACACCTGAATATTCAACAATAGATGTTCCATAAGTTCTGAATGTTGAGCTTGAAGGCATTGTAACTGTAGACTTTGATGTTGTTTTTGTACCACTTTGTGTGGTCTCTGAAAAATTTTCAACCTTAGTAATACTATAATTACCAACAAGATTTAAGGTTTCTTCGTTTCTACCACAAGAAATGAAACCAAGAACCATTGCCATAGATGCTACTACGGCAGCCATTTTAATAAATTTTTTCATAAAAAAACTCCAATAATTTTTTTATGTTGCGAAACGAGCGACAGCGAAGTTTCGTAACATTGGAATCTTACAACTCCAATGTTCAGTGTACACTGAACATTTTTTAAATTTTGTTATTGGAGGTGGAAAAGAGTTTCCTCTAGTTATTCAATTACGATAACATCAGTTGCACGGCCATTTTTATTGTCAAAACCACCGTTGTCATCCGGGCAGTTTACAACCTGGAAGTTTACTTTTGTTCCTTTTTCGAGGATATTTCCCTTTGATTGAGGGTTGATTTCGCCCAAATAGAAGAAGTAGTCACCGGATTTGTCGTCAGCAGAAATAATTCTGTAATTCTGGATTCGGCGTTTGATGGTTCCATTTTTGCGATTTGATACATCGTTCTTTTCGATTTTTTCTACAAAGAAGGTACGCTGAGGCTTGCCGTCGTCTGAAAGTTTGAACTTTGTATCGAGTTTCATGATTAATTCGCGAGGTGATTTAACTCCAAAATCCCGGACATTAAAGTCGGACTTTTGACGATAGATTGTTTCCCAGAGTTGAGAAAGAAGCTTGGTGTTGGTGTCGCTGTAGAATGGAGTTGAATCAAATGCAGATTCAATAAATTTTTCCAGAGAGAAGTCTTTGAGGGAATTGTCCGTAGTGGTGTCGATTTCTGCCGCACCTGAGTTGTTGTCATTTTTCTCAAGAAGAATGTTATCGTCCTTTTCTTCCAGCTCTTCAAGGTAAGAAAACTCGTTGCAGGATTTTTTCCAGATATTGTTTACTTTGTTGCGTTCGCCTATACCGATAACGCGTTTTCCAAGTTCTCTAAGGCGTAGTGCAAGGGAATGGTAGCCGTTGTCCGATGCAACGATGGCAAAAAGATTGATTTCTTCGTGTTTGATGGCCATTTCGATTGCGTCCATCATGATCAGCTTGTCTACGGCCTGTTTTTCATTGTGATGGAACTGCTGTATCGCAGTGATTGGTGTTTTGTTGAGCTGTTCCTTCCATTTGTTTGTAGATGGAATAGACCAGTCTGCATAGGCGCGCTGAAAAAGAATATCCCCGCGGGCCGCAAGATTTTCAATAATTAAAGGTACTTTGTTAGCCGGAATATTTTCCGAATCAAAAAAGATAGCAATTTTGTCACTCATAGGGTGATTATATAGTGTAGAAGGTGAATTGTTAAGAAAAAGTTGCCTGCGGCAAGTTTTTTAGGCTTATCAATAAATCATCTCGCCGGATTTATCCGGCGGCAACCCGACAGGGTGCTGGGGCTCAGGCAAAAAAAATGCCTTCCCATTACTGAGAAGGCATTTAAGGCTACAAGTAAATTAATTACTTACTAGCCTTAATAACAGCCTGAGCACCAGCAAGACGAGCAAGTGGTACGCGGAATGGTGAACAAGATACATAGTTCAAACCATAGCCGTAGCACAATGCGATAGATGCTGGGTCACCACCGTGTTCACCACAGATACCAAGGTGGAGGTCAGCTTTTACGCTGCGTCCCTTAGCTTCTGCGATTTCCATGAGGGCACCTGGACCATCTGGATCAAGTGTAGCAAATGGATCGTCTTCGAGTACACGCTGGTCAAGGTAAGCGTTGATGAACTTACCGTAGTCGTCGCGGCTGAAGCCGAGTGTTGTCTGAGTAAGGTCGTTAGAACCGAATGAGAAGAAGTCAGCAACTGAAGCAACTTTGTCAGCTGAAAGTGCTGTGCGTGGGAATTCAACCATTGATCCAATCTGGAATGTGAGTGAAGTTCCAACTTCTTTGTTTACGTTAGCGATTACAGCTTCTGCCTGTCCACGGATCTGTTCAACTTCTTTGTAAGTTACAACGTTAGGAATCATGATGCGAACATCGTGTTTAACGCCTTCCTTGTCGAGCTGAGCAGTTGCACGAGCGATAGCTTCAACCTGCATTTCGTAGATTTCTGGATATGTGATTGCAAGACGGCATCCGCGGTGTCCAAGCATTGGGTTGTGTTCGTCAAGAGCAGCAACTTTAACTGCAAGAGCATCTTTCTTCATGCCAAGTTTCTTTGCAAGAGCTTTGAGAGATTTTTCATCTTCAGCCTGGATAAATTCGTTAAGAGGTGGGTCCAAGAGACGAATTGTTACAGGGCGTCCTTCCATAGTTTTGATGATTTCGTAGAAGTCTTTCTGCTGGTAAGGAAGAATCTTAGCAAGATTTTCTTTGCGAGCTTCTGTAGATTCAGAAACGATCATCTTCTGGAAAGCTGTAAGTTTTGGTTCATCAAAGAACATGTGTTCTGTACGGCAAAGACCGATACCCATAGCACCAAAGCGGAATGCGTCTTTAGCGTTCTGTGGTGTATCACCGTTAGCAAGAACGTTGAATCCCTTAACTGTTTTGCCAGAAGCAGTTGTGCGAACAGAGTTAGCACGAACTTCATCAGCCCAACCAAGGAACTTTTCGAGGTCACCAGAGATAGCAGCTGGTTTTACAGCTACCTGACCTTCGTATACTTTACCTGTAGCACCGTCGATTGTAAGGAATGCACCCTTCTTGTATGCCTTTCCGTTTACAACGATTGTGTTAGCATCTTTGAATTTAACATCAGCACAACCACAAACACATGGAGTACCCATACCGCGAGCAACTACGGCAGCGTGTGATGTACGTCCACCAGTTGAAGTCAAGATACCCTGTGCAACAGCCATACCTGCGATGTCATCTGGAGAAGTTTCTTTACGAACGAGGAGAACCTTCTTTCCGTCTTTTGCCCAAGCTTCTGCTTCGTCAGCTGTGAATACGATCTGTCCACAACCAGCTCCTGGAGAAGCGTTAAGACCTGCAGCGATTTCTGTAGCTTTCTTTACAGCGTCTTTGTCGAGCTGTGGAAGAAGAAGCTGGTTAAGCTGTTCTGGTTCTACGCGGAGAAGAGCCTGTTCTTTTGTGATAAGTCCTTCTGCAACCATGTCTACTGCCATCTTAACAGCAGCTGCACCTGTACGTTTACCGTTGCGGCACTGGAGCATGTAGAGTTTGCCTTCTTCTACTGTGAATTCCATATCCTGCATATCGTGATAGTGTTTTTCGAGACGATCGCGGATCTGGCAAAGTTCATCGTAGATAGCTTTGTTTGTCTGTTCGAGCTGAGCGAGTTTCTGTGGTGTGCGGATACCTGCAACTACGTCTTCACCCTGAGCGTTCATAAGGTATTCACCCATGAATACGTTTTCACCAGTTGAAGGGTCGCGTGAGAAACATACACCAGTACCAGAAGTGTCACCCTTGTTACCGAATACCATGGCCATTACAGAAACGGCTGTACCCTTAAGAGCTCCTTCCTTGATGTTGTTCAATTTGCGGTATTTAATAGCACGTGGGTTCATCCAAGAACCGAATACGGCACCGATAGCACCCCACATCTGTGTTTTAGCATCCTGAGGGAAGTCTTCTCCCTTTTCTGCCTTATACATTGCCTTGTATTTTTCAACGATTTTCTTCAATTCGTCTGTTGTAAGTTCTGTATCTTCTTTGATGCCACGAATAGCTTTTACTTCGTCGATAATTGCTTCGAATTTGTCATGGTCAACGCCCATAGCAACATCACCATACATCTGGATGAAGCGGCGGTAAGCATCCCATGCGAAACGTTCGTTACCAGTTTTGTTAGCAAGACCGATAACTGCCTTGTCGTTAAGACCGAGGTTAAGGATTGTATCCATCATACCAGGCATAGAAATTGCTGCACCTGAACGAACAGATACGAGAAGTGGATCGTTTTCGTCACCAAGTTTTTTACCCATAGCAGCTTCGAGCTTACCAAGGTATTCATCAACCTGCTTATCCAATCCTTCTGGATAGTTGCGGTTTAATTTGTAGAATTCCTGACAAACATCTGTTGTGATTGTGAATCCAGGTGGAACTGGAAGACTCAAAGGAGCCTTTGCCATCTGAGCAAGGTTAGCACCTTTACCACCAAGTTCAGCGCGCATTGATTCATCGCCATCTGCGTCGCCGTTACCAAAAAAGTAAACATACTTTGTAGCCATTGATTTTTACTCCATTATGGAAGATTAGAATATTATAGAAAATAATAGCTTGTATGACTGATATAGTCAATTATCGGACCTATAAGAATGGCAATAGAAATGATAGAAAAATACTATTAGATGAATAAAAAAAGCTGTCTGAGAAGTAGAGAGGATGCGGACATTTCGACACGCTCAATGGCCGCGAGAACTTCTTTATCAGACAGCTGCTTATTTTGGATTAAAAGTTGTAGAAAGAACCTTGAATTGTTTCTCCCAGAGACCTTTCGCCGCAGTAGATATCAAAACTGTCCCCGTTGAGATTTTTGTTTAGGGTCCATACACCGTTTTTGTAAGTTCCTCTGAATGCAATGTCGGGATTTGAGTTGGAAACAAAATAAATTGCAGTGCCGTTGTCTGTTTCGCATGGAAAATAAGGAGCTTGAGATGTATTGTCTCTGTCGAATTGGGTTATGTAGGTGAGTTCGGGAGTAGAATAAATATCCGAATTCGAGGTTTCTGCTTTTGGCCAATAATAACCTGTTTGGGTGATATTTCGTCCGCAGGCTAGAAAAATAATTAAAACACTTGCAAAAAAACTAACTTTAATAATTGCTTTTACTTTATACATTTTCGTACTCGTACATTTAGAAATTAAAAAAATAATAACAAAAAAAATAGCGTTATTCTGTAATAAAACTATCGTTTCATATAATAAAACTATCGTTTTGAGATGTTTTTGAGATGCTGAGTATCAAATAGCGTTTTAGTATATCAGGGTAAATTAACGTTATAGAAAATTTTATTTATATGTGTAATAATATAAAAAAATTTAAATTCCGGTGGATTAAATGGATTCTTCTTTTTTTAACTATGACAAATTTAAGACTGATAATATTCGTGCTGTTGATGCAAAATTTGAAGCACAGAAAATAGCATTTGCCCCAATGTGTTATCAGGCAATCAGAACAATGCTTGAACTTGGTATGATGCAGCAGATAGAAGATGCCGGTGACGAAGGTGTCACTCGAGCAGAACTTGCAAAGAAAGCTGGTATTTCTGAATATGGTGCTGGTGTTC
Organism: Treponema sp.; assembly: GCA_017386165.1. GTDB lineage: Bacteria > Spirochaetota > Spirochaetia > Treponematales > Treponemataceae > Treponema_D. The sequence continues at coordinate 7,087 of JAFNQK010000048.1, read as the reverse complement.
TTTGTGAAATGGCTCTCGGAATGAGCGTTATCAAATTGAGCCAGGATTCTGAAGCTGGAAAACCTGAAAAAGAAAAGTTTGTTCTTGGAAAAATCGGCTGGATGCTTTTGGAAGATGAATTAACAAAAGTTAATTTCTGGTTTACAAATGACATCTGCTATGAAGGTGCATGGAAACTCAAGGAATCAATCGTAAACGGCAAGCCTGAAGGTCTTAAAGTTTTTGGTGACAAGTGGGTTACAGTTTACGAAGCTCTTTCTACACTTCCAGAAAAAGCTAAAAAGTCATGGTTTGAATTTGACCATTTCTACAGCGACATCGCTTTCCCAGAAGCACTTCCAATCGTTTTTGCTGAAAAACCAAAGACAATGATTGATATCGGTGGAAATACTGCAAAATGGTCTATCACCTGCTGTAAATATAATCCTGATGTAAAAATGACTATCGTTGACTTGCCGGGACAGACTGCTGTTGCAGAAAAGAATGCTGCCGCTGCAGGTTTTTCAGACAGAATCGGATTCTGCACAGGAAACGTTCTTGATGAAACAACAAAGCTTCCGTCTAGCCCTGATGCAGTTTGGATGAGTCAGTTCCTTGACTGCTTTAGCCTTCATCAGATTACAAAGATTTTGAAAAAGGTTTATGCCGCTGCAACTCCTGAAACAAACGTATACGTTCTAGAACCTCTCTGGGACAAGCAGCATTTTGAAGCTTCTTCATACTCTCTTATGGCAACTTCGCTTTACTTTACATGTATCGCAAACGGAAACAGCAAAATGTACCGCTATGAAGAACTTGTTAATGCAATCGGTGAAGCAGGTTTTGAATTAAAGACAGCTCACCATAACCTAGGGTCTAATGCATACAGTCTTTTGGTATTCAGAAAGAAATAATTTTTGAGATCGAATAAACGCTAAATAGAAATGCGGAAGGCTTGCTTTTTGTAAGGGCAAATCTTCCGCATTTTTTTATCTGTTCTTGAGTTTTTCTTTTAGGTGGGCGATGGATTCTTTGTAGTTTTTGCTTGTCAGAGAAGGGAACTTTTTAAGCCAGCGTTCGGCATTTTTCTGAAGAGCAGAAAATTCTTCCATCTTTTTTACAAAGCTTTCACTAAAGTTTTCTTTGTGTGCAGAAATCTGTTCCCGGATAGAAGCAAACTGTTCTGCCATCGAAGTGTTTTTAAACCAGGCTTCTGTGCTGAAGCGGTCTTTTGCAGTTTCGATAAAATCTTTAACCCGCTGGTTGTATACACTGAAGTCCACGAGTTTATGAACTGTAAAGGCAAGGTCGATTGCAAGAATAATGGCAAATACATCATTTGCAAGGTTCAAGTAAACATCCGGGAAAAGTGCAAAGAATCTGTTGATGAGCGGCTGAACAAAATCGATTACAACAACTGTCATTACTCCAAACAGGATCGAATTTAAAAGGCAGACGCGGCCTTTGATGTTGAGAGGAATTGTTTTTCCCTTGATTGTGATTTTATGACCAGAATAATCCCACCAGTGAGCGTGGAACATTTTTTCCAGAATCCAGCTACCCAGGTATTCAACGAGAGTGCAGAAGAAAATTCCGCTTAAAAAAAGCACCCATATCGGATCCTGAAGAGCCTTTGGTAGTGAGAGAATTACGATTCCTCCAAAACCATAAATCGGGCAGAGAGGTCCGTATAAAAAACCGCGGTTAATGAATTTGTGTTCAAAAAAGAGTCCGACATAAAGGACTTCGCAAATCCATCCGATTACGCTGAACATTAGAAAGGTTAAAAATGCCTTGGAAAGTTCAACAGACTGAAAAGTAACAGGACTGGTATTAAGCCATTCATTAAATTGTTCAAACATACTTTTAATTTATGAATATTTTTGTCTACTTGCAATAAAAAAATAGTTAGGTTAATGTTTAAGTATGAAATTTTTTTTAACAAAAGAAGAAAAAGCAGAAATTTATAAATTGTATAATCATAAAGATTTGCCAAAAATCAAAAATGTATTCTTTTATTGCTATGCCTGTTTTGCAAAGATTTTTTTCTACGTATTCTTTGGGGTGGGCAGCGTATTTCTTGCATTGTTTGTATTTCCGTGGATCCGACTTTTTCATAGAACCAAGCTGCAGTATCAGATTGCAGCCCGCAAGTTTGTAAGTGCTTCTTTCAGAATGTTCCTTAACTTTATGAAGGTAATGGGCGTTACAAAAGTAAAGGTTGATGACCGCGAAGCATATAGGAACATTCATTCTAAAATCATTATTGCCAATCACCCTAGTATTCTCGACTTTGTTTACATAATGAGCATGGTTCCAAATGCAAACTGTATCGTTCGCGGTGGACTTGCAAAGACTGTTCTTGGTGGTGTTATCCGCCAGTGCTATATCGTAAACACTCTCGGCTTTGATGAATTGTGTACCCTCTGTGAAGAAACACTCAAAGAAGGAAACAACGTAATCATCTTCCCTGAAGGAACTCGAACACCTCGTCATGGATACAATCACTATAAAAAAGGTGCTGCCCGCATTGCTTATAACGCAAAATGTGACATTCAGCCGATTTTGATTGGTGGAAATGACAAGTACGGACTTGGAAAACACGATCCTTTGTGGTCGTATAATCATACTGAAAAATATGTTTATGACTTTACACTTTTGCCTGTAATTCCTGTTGGGGAATATCTTGAATGTTCTGAAACAATTGCAGCAAAGCGTTTGACAGAAAGAATGGAAAAGGAACTTTTTGAAGCGGTAAGTGAAAACGATAAGCATTACGTTACTAATCGTGACACAACAATCGCTGAATTATTCTAATTGCAATTCTAACATATTGATATATTTTATTCGGTTTGATAAAATCATAATGATTTTTTACTGACAAATTTGTCAGGCGAGAGGTATATTATGGCTAAAGATGAAATCTTTGCAAAACTTAAAGGAATTCTCGTTTCTGAATTTGAAATTGAAGAAGATGCTATCACTCCAGAAGCAACTCTTTTTGATGACTTGGAACTCGATTCTATCGATTCTATTGACTTGATTCAGAAGATGAAGGAATTCATGCCAGCAGGAACAAAATTTGATCCAGCAATTTTCAAGACTGTAAAAACAGTTCAGGACGTTGTTGATGTTCTTGTTCCATACATGGGCTAATTTCAATTTTATAACTGACGTAAGTTAGATAAAGCGCTGAATAAGGTCATTTAGACTCTGACAGCGCTTTTTTTTTCAATTTAAGAAAGGGGAAAAAATGGAAGCTAATCTTCACGACATTACTAACGAAAAAATCCTTGAACAGAGTGATAATTCAATTTCTTTGGAATTTGTTATTCCAGAAACCAGTGACTTTTTTGACGGTCACTTTCCAGAATTTAAACTTTTACCGGCTGTAGCACAGTTTGAAGTAATCACTCGTTTTTCCAGAAAGTATTTAGGCAGTCAACGTTATATTCCAAATATCAGACGAATAAAGTTTTCTGCACCAATCAGACCAAATTCTAAAATCAAACTTGATTTAACCAGAAATGATGCAAAAGAAACAATTTCTTTTAACATGGCTGATGCAGATAACGCAGAACATATTTATTCTTCTGGTTCTTTTAACTTTATCAAGGAATAGGGACTTAATATGGCAAAACAGAAAGCTTTGATTACAAATACAACCAATGTTACCGCAGAATTCTACGATGTGGATTCTATGGATGTTGTTTGGCATGGTAATTATGTAAAGTTTATGGAAGTTGCCAGATGCGCTTTGCTTGATAAAATCGGTTACGGCTACAAAGAAATGAAGAAGGACGGATACGCCTTTCCGGTAACGACTTTGACGATTAAATATATTCGTTCTTTGTATTTTGCTCAGACCGCAACTGTAAAAACAGAGCTTTTAGAATACGAAAACATGCTTAAAATCAGATACGAAATCTACAATCAGGAAGGAGCTCTGCTTACAAAGGCAGAAACTACCCAGATGGCGGTTAAATTCGGTACTACAGAAGGCGAATTTATTACACCGGAACGATTTAGAAAACTGGTAGAAAGCAAAATAGAAAATTAAAAAGAATTTTAATTGGAGAAATATATGGCTGTAGAACCAAAAATGTTGCCACAGTTTATCGATCACGATGAACTTATAAATTATCTTCCACACAAAGGAAAAATGTTCCTTTTAACTCGCGTAACACAGCACGATGTTGAAAAACACACAATCACAAGCGAATACGATATTACAGAAAACTGTATTTTCTATGAAAAGGAATTTGACGGAGTTCCAACTTGGGCAGGCTTTGAACTCATGGCTCAAGGAATCAGTGCTCTTACAGGTATCACTAATAAAATTAAAGGAAGAGAACCACTCCCAGGAATGATTTTGAGTGTTGTAGACTTTAAGGCAAGCGTTGGTTTCTTAAAGAACAACTCAACCTGTCAGATGAAAATCGCTGAAGATTACCGCGACGAAGAAACTCATACATATCGCTATATCTGTTCTCTTTTTGCAGCTGTCGGGGATTCAGAACCAGCCGCTACTGCAAAAATTACTGTAATGGAAACAGAAGATATGCTTAAGATGTTCTCGGCATAAAAAATTAGGAGGAATAAAATGAACGAAGACAAGAAAGTTTTAATTACAGGTGCATCAGGCGGACTTGGTCGCGCATGTGCAGTAGAGGCAGCAAAAGCCGGATATTATGTAATTTGCCACTACAATGGAAGCAAAGCAAAAGCTGAAGAAACTTTGGCTCAGGTAGAAGCAGCTGGTGGTAAGGGTGAATTAATTCAGTTCAACATCAGTGATCGCGAAGACTGCAAGGCAAAGCTTGATGAATTGACTGCTAAACTTACAGCAAATGGCGAAATCCTTTGGGGTGTTATCAGCAATGCTGGTATTACCCGTGACAATACATTCGTAGGTCTTGAAGACAGCGACTGGGATTCTGTAATCCATACAAATCTTGACAGTTTCTACAATGTTCTTAAGCCACTTGTAATGACAATGGCAAGCCGCAAGAATAAGCGCGGTGGCCGCATCATCACAGTTGCAAGCGTAAGCGGAATCATCGGAAACCGCGGACAGACAAACTATTCTGCATCAAAAGGCGGAATCATCGCCGCAACTAAGGCTCTTGCAGTAGAACTTGCAGGCCGTAAAATTACTTGTAACGTAATCGCTCCTGGTGCAATCGAAACAGAAATGACAGCAAATATCATCCCAGAAGCAAAAGAAATCATGATGAGCACAATTCCAATGAAGCGCATGGGCCAGCCAGAAGAAATTGGTGCAACAGCTGTATTCTTGCTCAGCGAAGGCGCAAGCTACATTACTCGTCAGGTAATTACTGTTGACGGTGGTATGGTAGGCTAAAATTGGCATCCATGCCAATTTTAGCATTGCAAGATTTATCTATAGTAAAATTAATGAGAATTAAGTGACCGTTGGAATAGTTTTCAGCGGTCTTTTTTTATTTAGGGTTTATTACAAACCCTAAAAACAGCGAAGCCAAGGCTTTAAGTGTAGCGTGCTTTGACTCGACGTATAGAAATTATTGTAAGCTGTTTTTGAGGGCTAGTATTTCTTGCAAGGGGAGTTCGGTGGCCTGTGCGATTTGTTCTGGAGTCAGTAGATTCATTTTTAGGAGGTTGCGGGCATTCTTAAGAGCGGTTTCGTGGGCGCCTTCTTCTTTTCCATCTTGAAAGTTAGTTCTTAAAAAGAGTTCTTCATCAAATTCTGTTAAAACATCACCCATAATCTGGCTCCTTTCTCTCTTAAAAAGTCCATCAAGAAGATTTTCTTCGATTGCCCAGTCGACGGCCTGGTTAATTGCTTCTCCCAGGGTCATACCGTCTTTTCTATTCTGTTTAACCTTAGCAATGAAACTGCAATAATCATATAATGGTTTGCATTTTTTGTTAAGTTCCTTTCCTTTTTCAGATGTCAGGTTTATTACCTTGCAAGTCCATTCAAAATTCTTATCCTTACGAGGAATTTCAAAGGCATCTGTCAACTTTAGTTCGGTTATAAAATCCAACTTCTTGTCGTCTCCTGTGTAAAATACGATATATTCCGGAGTTGGAATTTTCTTTAAAGTTGAATTGTATACAGATATATCGTTAGTGGTTACATAATTCTGATAAAGTTTTGCAAAGTAGAAAAATCCTCTTAGTGGCATGTTGGGGTTGTAGCTGGATTGATGCTCGAAAAGATTCATGCGCGAGTCCAGTAAGAATGAAACGTCATTCTTCATTTTGATATAGACTACATTTTCTATGGTCGTGAGAGACAGGTCATCAATATTTTGATAGTTAGAATTGTTAAGTGCGTTGTACAGTTTCAAAAGCCAGGGCTTGTGTTCCTCGCGACCAAAGATGGTTCTGAACAGGGTGTCCTGGTATTTTCTGTTTGGGGTGTTTTCTTTCATACTTTTTGCTCCTTACATATAAATAGTAAAAAAGTATGCATTTTCGGCAAAAAAAGAGAAAAAAATCTAAAAAATTAGAAAAATCTTTTAACTGATATATATAAAGGCAAATATAAAAAACATGTGTTACATGTGTGCTTTTGTATTATGAAGTTGGAGGACATGCTTATGTCAGCTAACAATTGGGAGAGCCAACCCAGATTAAAAAACGGTGAATTTACTTTTAGAAATAAAAGTACAGTTATTGAAAAACTTTCTGAGAAAATTTTGGAAAGGTTAAAAGATGAAGAAATCAAAAAGTTTTCTAGAGGTGGCAGTTATGGATTTCTTAGAAAATTTACTGCGGGTAATAAGAAGTATGAAATTCATCATATGCCTGCAGCAAGTAGCTCTCCATTAACAAAGTGGAAAGGGCCTTGTATAATTATGTCTAAGAAAGATCATAGTGAAACAAGTAGTTATGGAAACTCGAAACGAGCAGCCAGATATAAAAAATGGCAGGCGAAATTAATTTCTGAAGGAAAGTTTATTGAAGCAGAATTAATGGATATCATTAATATTCAAAGAAAATTTGGTGATAGATATAACAAAGGTATTGATGAAAAAAAGATTTATGAAAAAAAGCTTATAAGTGAGGGTATAATCCATGAATAAAATTATAATATCAGTTTTAAATAGCGTTAATGGCG